>DATFDP010000198.1:0-16861 GCA_035252015.1 Terriglobales bacterium | reverse complement strand
CAGGTGCAAACCACGTTCGACCAAAATCTGCTGCAGCAAATTCCCAGCGGGCGCGACCCGTGGTCCACGGTGGCGCAGATGCCGGGAGCGACTTCGACGACGTTTGACGTGGGCGGCAATCAAGCGATGCAGCAGTCCGCCTTGCAGGTGCATGGCAGCACTCCGGCAGAGCAGATTTTCAGCTTCAACGGGCTGGACTTGAACTGGCCGGGCGCCAACGGCGGGTACACACAGTTTTACACGGACCACGATTCGTTCCAGGAATTTCAGGTGGTGGCCGACAACGCTCCGGCTTCGATTTCGGTCAGCGGGATCTACATGAATATGGTCACCAAGTCGGGATCAAACCAGTTGCACGGTTATGCTTCCGGCTACTACGCCACTAGCGCCTTCCAGGCCGGGGTAAAGCTGCCGACGTTTCAGGGGTCCCCGGTGCAATCGGGATCGCCTATCGTGATTGACCGCGACACTACGATTGGTCTGGGCGGCCCGATCATTAAGGACCGCTGGTGGCTGTTCGGCTCCTACCGGCGCTTCGACCTGCGCGAGGACTTCCTGGCGGTCCGCGACCAGGCGGGCAATCCGATTGCTGACCCCAATCACCAGAGCAACACAAACCTGCGCAGCGACTGGCAGATCAACCCGCGCAACCGAGTCAGCTTCATCTGGCTTTACAACGAGCAGAACCGCTTCTTCCGGCGGGACACCGCGTATCAGTTCGTGAGCCCGGAGGCAGCCTGGAAGCAGATTGAGCCGGCTTACATTTTGCAGGGATTGTGGACGAGCCAGATCACAAACAACCTGATTTTCGACTTTCGCACCGGCTACAACAAGGAGGTCTTTCCCTTGGGATACGAATCCGGTGTGACGCCTGCGGACATCACCCTGCAGGACGTGACGCTGTCAACGGAGAAAGGCGCCGCACCCTTCGCCTTCGTAAACCCGGCGTGGGTGTTCAAAGTGGCGGCGGCAGCCTCCTGGTACAAAGCGAATCTGGCCGGCACTCACAACTTCAAGTTCGGATTCGAGTGGGGAGATAATTACAACCCATACGTCTACAATATCAACCAGGGAATCAACGCCCAGTTCAGCAACGGCGTGCCGCTTGACGTAGTAGCCTTCGATACACCCTTTACGGAAAAGACTTACTTCCATGACACCGGCGTTTACCTGCAGGATGCGTGGACTATCCGGCAGCGGTTGACCCTGAACCTGGGACTACGCTACGACCGTTTCATCAGCTACTACCCGGCGCAGTCCACCTCGCCCAATCTGACCTTTCCGGACTTGTTCCCGCCGACCAAATATCCGGCATCCGGGAACCTGATTGACTGGAACAACGTCTCACCACGCATCGGCCTTGCCTGGGATCCCAGCGGTAAAGGGAATTCCGTGCTGCGCTTCAGCTACGGGCGGTTCTACAAGATGGAAGGGACAGGCCTGGTGGAAACGGTCAATCCGGTCGGATTTGCCGGGAAGACGTTCACCTGGAAGGACCTCAATGGCGACGGCATTCCTCAGGTCAATGAGTGGAAGAATCCGGCGAATCAAATTGGGGCATTCGGTGGGACCAGCACGCACATTGATCCCCACATGAGCCGGCCTTACACCAACGAGTTCAGCGTCTCCTATGAGCACCAGTTGTGGAGCGACCTGCGGGTCAGCGCCTCTTATTTCTATCGCAGCAAGAAGAATCTGATCGGGCTCACCAACACGGCAGTGTTGCCTTCGGACTACACTCCGGTCACGGGTTTCACCAACCCTCTAACCAACCAACCGCTGACGCTCTTCAACCTCAACCCGGCGAAGGTCGGGCAGTTCAATATCCTGATGACCAACATTGCGGAAATGAATGACAACGCCTACCACGGGGTGGAATTCGACGCGGTCAAGCGTCTTTCCCACCGCTGGCAGTTGCTGGCGGGCTTCACCGTGCAGCGACAGAAGGGTGTGTCGTTTGCAGGCAGCACCGCTTCCACGATCAGCTCGGATGATGCCATTTTCGGCGAGAATTTTGCTGATCCCAACCTGGACATCAACCGGCGGAACAACTATCTCAACCTTGATTCAACCTATGTATTTAAAGTGGACAGCACTTACGAGATGCCGTGGAAGATCGGCACCAGCGTAAACTTCCAGCACTACACCGGGTATCCGATTCAGCCGGTCAACGTATTCAACGGGCTGAACCAAGGGCCCGAGACCGTGATTCTGGAGCCCGCAGGGAACATCCGCCTGCCCAACGTCAACCTGCTGAACCTGCGCTTGTCGCGCGAGTTTGTTTTTGCCGACAGGTGGCACGTGGAACCGCTGGTGGATCTATTCAACATAACCAACAGCCAGACCGTTATCTCTAAGGTCAATACCTTCGGCCCATCGTTTCTCTTCCCGTCTAACACGGTAAATCCATTTATCGCGAGGTTTGGTTTGAAGGTGAATTTCTAATCGAAACACCTTGAGCTACGCCCCATCCCAAGCTCGGCCGGTGTGCAAAGAACATGTGCACCGGCCGACAGTGTTTATAATTCCCCAAAATTCTGAGGGTGCCATGATGCGATCCATCCGGCGGTTCGCGGTCCTAGTGTTGCTGTTGTCGCTGGCAGGAGCGGGAAACAGTTTCGCCCAGCAAACCAGCAGTTCGAAGCGGCTCACCATCGAGCAACTGATGGACATCAAGCATCCTTCTGAGCCGGTGTGGTCACCGGATGGAAATCATATTGCTTTTTTGTGGGATAGAGCGGGAGTGACTAATCTTTACGTTGCCCGTGCCGACGGTTCGGGCGAGCCCGCTCAGCTTACCCGGTTCAGCGGCGAACATTTGGCGGGTGTGTTCTGGAGCCACAATAGCCAGACTGTGTATCTCGATCACGATGGCAGCCTGTGGCAAGCGGGGGTTGATGGTGGCGAGCCGGTGTGGAAGGGGAAGTCGGGAGAACGCGGCTTTGCGCTTTCGCCGGATAGCACGCGAGTAGCTTTGGTTCGCGGCGGGGGAGCTGCCGACGACGATGATGAGTTGGTGGTGCGTTCGCTTAACGACGGAACTGAGACTCGGGTGGCACAGGACCCTGTCAGCATCAACCGGCCGCTGTGGGCGCCGGATGGTGCGCACATCGCGTACATCAGTGGCGCGAAAATTGTTCATCACAATGTCTCGCCGGATTATTCGGGCGCCAAGCTTATTTATTCGGTTGAGGAATTCCAGCCCGGCCAACTGATGGTGGTTCCGTCATCGGGCGGGAAAGCAGTCGCCGTAGGAACGCGAGGCAGAAACGACGCGCTAGCGTGGGTGGATGCGAGCCATCTCGTATTCGCGCGCCAGTCTGATCATTACAAGCGGCGGACCATTTACGTGGCCGATGCCAGGGACAGCTCGACGCGCGCTATCCACGAGGACGTCGAAAAGGATTTCTGGAGTCTTCCCGACTGGGAGGCCGGACCGGAGCCGACGCCCTCGCCCGATGGCCGCTGGATCGCCTTTTTGAGCGATGTGGATGGGTGGGACCACATATACGTCATTCCGACGGCAGGCGGCCAGGCGGTGCAGATCACGAAGGGCCGATTTGAAGCGTGGCGGCCGGCGTGGTCGCACGACAGCACGCGCATTGCGTTCGATGCCAACGAGCCAGGCCGTCCGGGTGACCGGCGGCTGGGAATCGCTACGCTGGGCAAGGATCCGCGGCAGGCCAAGATTGAATACATAACGACCGGAACAGGCACCAATATTGCGCCGCGCTGGTCAGAGGATGACCGGCGTGTGGTCTATCAGCACACGGATGTTCAGAATTCCGCCGATCTCTATGTGATGGATGCCAAAGCAGGCGCCAGGCCGGTGCGGCTTTCCGATTCCATGCCCGCCAGCATTGACCGCAACTCGCTGATTGCACCGCAGTTCGTGCGCTACCCGGGAGCTGACGGGCAGATGGTGCCGGGCTGGCTGTTTGTTCCCAAGAACCTCGACCGCAGCAAAAAGCACCCGGCCATCATCTGGATTCATGGCGACGGAATCAATCAGAACTATGACGGCTGGCACGTGCAAAGGAACTATGCCGTCTACTACAGCTTTCATCAGTATTTGCTGCAAGAAGGCTACGTGGTGTTTGCTCCCGACTACCGGGGCAGCATCGGCTACGGCCGCGACTGGCGCAACGGCGTGTACATGGACGTGGGCGGCAAGGACGCGAAAGATGCGTGGATGGGGGCGAATTATTTGAAAACGCTGCCCTACGTGGACCCGGAGCGAATCGGGGTGTGGGGCCTGAGCTACGGCGGCTTCTTTACGCTGATTGCGATGACCGACCAGCCTACACTTTTTCGCGCGGGGGTGGATGTGGCCGGAGTGGTGGACTACGTTATGTACTATAACGACCCCTATCACAACGATTGGACGGTGGGGCGAATCGGAACACCGGAAGAGAATCCGCAAGTTTACGCGAATGCCTCGCCGCTCTCGCACATTGACCGTCTAGCGCGGCCTTTGCTGGTGCTGCACGGCACGGCAGACGTGAATGTGCCCTTCATCGAATCAATCCGGCTCATGGATGAGGTGCTGAAGAAAAACAAGGGCGACCTGGTTCAATTCATGGTTTATCCCGGGGAGTTTCATTACTTCACGCGCGAACACGTGTTGCGCGACGCCTGGCGCCGGGTGGACCAGTTTTTTGCCAAAGATCTTCGCAATCAGCCGCCAGCACGGGCGGAGAAATAAGATCCTAAGTCACAGGATTACTCACCGAGCTGCTAACCGCGGACGAATGGCGTCTGCGGAAACAATGCCTTTGCCTTCGAGAACAGAATAAGACTGATCTGCCGACAGGTTATGCAGGACGTTGGTGGCGCCCGAAGGCCAGCGGATTTCGACGTTGTCAATCTTCGTGGCGGCCGCTATGCCGAAGTGAACCCGCAGATCGCCCTGGGAAAGATAGCTGCCGCCGCTGCGAACATCGGCGGTCTGCGTCATACCGCCGGCGGTTAGTTTAAGCCGAGCGCCGAGAGCGAGCCGGTTGCTCTTTGTGCCTGCCAGCTCAAAGCTCACCCAATGATGTCCAGGGATGCCGCGATTGCGGAGGATCAGTGGCGCGCCATCAATGTCTTCGACTACCACATCAAGCTGGCCGTCATTGAACAGATCGCCCACAGCAAGGCCGCGCGAGACGCGGCGCTGCGTTAGGGCAGGGCCGGCTTGCGCGCTGGCATCGCAGAAAGTTCCGTCACCCTGATTGAGTTGCAGCAATCCGGGCTGCTGATACCCGGCGCCGGACGGCAGGCTGGCAACCTGGGGATAAACGTGGCCGCTCACCGCAATCAGATCGAGCCAGCCGTCGTTGTCGGCATCGAAGAAGGCGTCGCCCCATTTCACGTAAGGCATGGAGGGCAGGCCCACACCTGACTTGTAAGAGACGTCGTCAAACTCCCAATCGCCGTTGTTGCGGTAGAGCGTGTCGTACTCGTCGGCGAAGTTGGTCACATAAATCGAAGGTCGCCCGGAGTGGTTGTAATCGCCAATGGCAACGCCCATGCAGGCCTGTTCGACGCCGTCTTCGCTGACCGCCGTGCCGGATTCCAGTCCGATTTCGCGGAACTTGCTGTTCCCTTCATTTTTGTAGAGATAGTTGGGAGTGGCATCGTTGGCCACGAAAATGTCCTGGCGTCCCGTGTTGTTGAAGTCCACCCAGGCCACACCTAGGCCGAAATAACCGTTGGGATCGTCCACGCCCGCGGCTTTAGAGACATCGGTGAAGGTGCCGTCACCATTATTGTGGTAGAGGGTGTCGCCGGCGCCCTTCAGGCCACGCGGCCCGCATTGCACATCCAGCCCGCGGTAGGTGCAGATAGGTAGCTTGCCGAATCCAGGCAGGTTCTCGAGGTGGAAATCCACATAATTCGTGACCATCAGGTCCACAAAGCCGTCGTTGTCATAATCGCCAAAGGCCGCGCCGGTGGAATTGCGCACATCGCCTACTCCGGCCTGGGCGGTAACGTCGGTGAAGGTGCCGTCGCCATTGTTGCGGTAGAGGACGTTCGCTCCCAGGCAGGTGATGTAGATGTCGGGCCAGCCATCATTGTTGTAGTCGCCGACCGCGCCGCCATTGGCCCAGCACGGGGTGGCAATTTCGGCTTTGTCGGTAACGTCAGTAAAAGTTCCGTCGTGATTGTTGCGGTAAAGAGCGCCGCGCGCGGGCTGGTGCTTCAGAGCCATCTCCACGGTCGGTGCGTTGGTAAAATAAATATCCAGCCAGCCATCGCGGTTGTAATCTAAAAGCAGAACGCCGCCGCTCATCGACTCGGGAATGTACTTCTTCTCGGCAGAGTAGGAGTGGTGGAAGTGAATGCCCGCCTTCTCAGTAACGTCTTCTAGTTGGGGAACTAAGCGGCTCTTGCAGACAGAGGTCTTCAGACCAGGTGGCGGAGGTGGGGCAACGTCGTGCCCTCGCTGGGCGCCGGTGGTCGTGGCCAGGGTCATCGCGAGCCATAGAAGAATCACCGTGTTCAGAAGAAAACGCATCAGCAGCGGCTCATTGCGATTGCGGCGGAGGGCTTGGCTCCGGGCGCGGTGGCGGCAAAGTGATATTGCGGCTCTTGGCCTTCATGGTGCGGTAGATGTTCGCCTCCCGGTCGGCATCCGCCTTCCGTCCTACGGTGCGATAAGCCGATTGCAACTGGTAGTGCACGGCATCGAGTTCCGGCTTCAGCCGGGCGGCAGCCTCAAGGTACGGAATTGCGTCCGCTGTGTTGCCGGCCCGCAGCAGCGCCTTCCCCAGTTCATAATTGGCGTCAGGATGTTTGGGATCGCGCGCCAGCACATTGCGAAGATGCTGCATGGCCTCATGCTCCTGGGAAAGCTGAAATTGTACAAAGGCAAGGTGATACTCGGCGTCAATGTTGGCTGGATCCTGCTGCAATTCGGCGCGGAATTCAGCTGCGGCCTCCGCCGGGTGGTTTTGGTGAATCAGCGCCAGGCCAGCGAAGTGGTGGGCTTGCGCGAGCTTAGGGTCAGCCTGCAACACTCGATGGCAGGCGTCCACAGTTCGTGGATAGTTGCCCATCTGCGACCACGCCTGGGCGACAAGAAGCTGAACGCTGGTGGGAAGCGGACGGCTCTCAAGCTTGTCGAGCAGGACGGCGGCTTCCGGATAGCGGTTGAGCTTGACCAGGGACTCGGCCCAGGCGTAAGCCAGCTCAGAACGCTCCAGCACGGAGTCGCCTAGGGGAGCGAACGTTGCCACCGCTTCGCCGTAAGAGCCGGTACTGAACAGCGCCATGCCCAGCACGGAGCGGGCAACGCCATCGTTGCGATCGGCGGAGACGACGTGACGCAAGGCACGCGCGGCTTCGGCGTAATCGCCGGTGCGGCTGGCAGCCATGCCGATATTGCGCATCAAGGCGGGAGTATCCGCATGCCATTGCTCGGCTTCGTGGAAATGAGCCAGGGCCAGCGAGAACTGCTCCTGACGCGCCTCCGCGGCGCCAAGGTCGTTCAAGGCACTGCCCATAATTTTGCGCAGGCGGCGCTGGCGGAGCTGGAGTTCTGCGGGCGCGATTTTGGGCTTGGGCAGGAGCTCTGACAGTAAGGCCCCGCTAGGTGAAGATTGGCGCGGATCCGGATTCTTGCTTGCTCTCGAAAGCGCAAGTCGCAACAGGCGTGTGGTTTCGGCTGCGGGCTGCAGGGCGGCGGACTTTCGCAATGACTCGACCGCCTGACCGTAGTTCCCTTTCCGCATCCACGCCTGGGCTTGCACGCGCCATGCCAGCGCGTTTTGCGGATCGGCAACCAATACGTCGGTGGCTTGAGAAAGGGCCTGGTCCGGGTGATCGGTGCGTAAATATGCCAGAGCCAAATCCAGATGAGTGCCGGAAACGTTTTCGAAGTCGAGGGAGCGGCGGTAGGTTGCGATGGATTGAGCCGGCTGGCCCTGGGCCAATTGCAATTTGGCAAACTCACGTAACGCCAGCGCAACGACGGAGCGGCTGCCGGTGGTGATGGCGGCGGGATTCCCAGTGTTCCGGGCTGACTCGAGTGCCTGCAGGCGAAGCTGTAGCTGCTTGGGCAGGGCCTCCGCGTGCACGGCTTTTTTCTGAGCGATGTCCGGACGGCTTGTGTGTGGCAAGGCGTGCGCTAAGGTGGATGCCATCGCCAGGAGCAACAAGGATAAGCAGCGGGATGACGGCAAGCGCGTGAGGCCGCCTAGTACCGCCTTCAGCGCAGCGGTCGCCGAAGTTAGGTTTGGTTCCACGTTGTCCTGCTCAAAAATATCGGCAGGGCCCGGGTCCACAGGCCCTGCCGCTTGCAATTGTCTAACGATCTGGCCCGAATGCGGCTAGAAAATGACTCTCAAGCCGTACTGGAACTCGCGATCGTTGTTGTTGACTATGCCGGTGGCCTGCAGGTTCGAGCCTGGCTGCTGCAGGGTGATGAGATTGTTGGTCGGGCTGCAGGGCTGATACAAGCCTCCTACTGCCGGGCCACAATTCACCGCTCCGATGGGATTTCCCAAGCCGCCATCGGGACCGGGGGAGAAGTTGGGATGATTGAAGAAGTTGAAGGCATCCATGCGGAACTGCAGGCTCACCCGCTCAGAGACCTTCCACGTCTTCGAGACCGAGAAGTCGTCGTTAATGAAGTTGGGGCCGCGGCAGAAGCCGGGCGATTCGTTGCCCATACTGCCGATGGTGTGCCCAACTACCGTAAAGGCACCCGGGTTGTAAATTTGCGCTCCGCTGCGTCCGGCAGTGCAACTTTGCCCGGTCACGAACGGACGACGGTTGCTGCCCGGCGCCCACGGCGGCCCCTGGTTACCGGTGCCGTAGAGCGCGTTCAGGCCGTTTTGTATGCAGGTGGAAGAACTCGAGCCACCGGCAGCTTCTGTGCACCCGACCACATTGCCCAGATTCTCCGATAGTCCCGCCGTGAAGAGGGTGGTAGATGGTCCCGACTCTGCGGTAAGAATCGTTCCCAGCTGCCAGCCTCCGGCTACTCCTCTCACCAATGCATTCGACCCCTTCAATTCGGGCAAGGGGGCTACCACATTAACGATGAAGATGTGTGGCCGGTTGATCAGGGTGTTGCCACGGTCCAGTCGGCTGTTTCCGGCCCAAGTGAGCGTCTGGTAATTGGCGGTCCCGTTTGACTCATCCAGCGGCACATTGCCGATGGAATGGGAGAAGCTGTAGGACGCGTTCAGCAGCACATTCTTGACCTTACCCTTGAAGAGGGCTTGCAGGGCATGGTAGTTGGCATCACCATAATGCCCCCACCAGGTCAGGAAGCCGTCGTGGTTGTAAGGCCGGAAGTAGTTGGGGGAGGTGGCTCCCGCCGGCAGATAGTTGCCGCCCGTGTTGTTTGGATTGGTAAAAGCGGCAATACCCCACAACGAAGGGGGGACCTCGTTGACGTCGCTGGTGGTGAGCTGGTGAATGGCGCGGTTCCCCACATAAGCCAATTGCAGGCTGGTCTCGTGCGCGAAACTATGCTCCATCGTCACGTTCCATTGCCAGGAGTTGGGAATGTTGGTGCTGGGGTCGAATCCACCGGACGGCGAGGTAGCGGCGGTCTTGAACTGGCTGGCCGAAAGCGGCGCCCCATCCAATGTCCGCGAATACCCGGTTGCGGTAAGCGCGAAGGGTGCATTGCTGGTCATGGTGTAGATAGCCGTCCGGTCGCGCTGGAAGAACTGACCAATGCCGGCTCGAAACGCCGTGTTCCCGTCGCCAAAGACGTCATAGGCGATCCCCACGCGCGGCGCGAACAGGTGGTAGTTCTGATTGCGCAGGTACCTGTTGGGGCCGGCCGTGCCGGAGCTGAAGTTGGTGCCGAAGGTCTGATTAGTTGCGCCGCAAGGATTCGTGCCCGGAACAATCCACAATCCGTTGCAGGCATCCGTCGCAGGCTTTGTCGGGTCGTAAAGAGCCGGATTGAAGCTGGTCATTAACCCGTCCGGCTGAAAGGGCGTCAGCATGATCGAATAGCGGACACCCAGGTCGAGAGTCAACCTGCGATTGACCTTCCAGGAATCGCCGGCGTAGAACTCATAGTCGCGCCAGCGTACCTGGCTGTAAACATCAGTTGAGGTCTCGGACAAGTTGGAGAAGACGTTGCCCGGGATCATGGCATTAGCCAGCGGCATGCCCGTCTTGATGCTGGCGTAGCCGTCGGCGGCGTTGATACTGAGTCGCTCGGCGGTGGCCCCTCCAGTGTCTTCGTTTTTGAGATTGAAGCCGAGAAATGCGCCGAACTTCAAGGTGTGCTTGCCATGCATCCACACCAGGTCATCGCGGCCATTGTAGTTGTCCTGCTTGTTGCTCCAGGGCGCGATCATCTGGCTGGTGCCCCCGGTATTTCCTAGGTTCAGGGCGGGAATGCCGATGGGATGGGTCTTCAAATCGGCGGGAAACAGGGTTGGAATATCGCCATTCAGAGTAGACGCTAAGCCCGAGTTAGTGCCACCGGGCGTGATAATGATGCGGTTGTTGGAATAGGAAAATTGGACGCTGTTCACCAGGGTGGAGCCGATGGTGGACGTCAGCTTTCCAATGAGAGACTTCGAGGGCTGGGCCCAGTTGCTCTCCAACTGCGGAAAAGCGTCGTCACCCCAGTAGCCGGCATTGGGGGCGGGGTTGACCCACGTGTCCTGGGTATACCGGAAGGTAACGGTGTGATTCCTGGTGAGGTTGTAATCGCCACGTACGTTTTCCTGGCGATAGTTCAGCGCGCTGCTGGGATTCTGCAGCCAGTTGTTGCAGCCGGCACTGCCGGCCACAGCGGCGCTCGCTCCCGCCGGGGTTACCGGGCAGGGCAAATTGGGCAGCGGGTAGTTGCCCATTTCATCAACCGCCGCCTGCGACGGCGTGGCGATCTTCCAGGCATTGCCTGCAGCCTGGAATTGAGCGGGAATGCTGGTCAGAATGTCGCCGCAGGTGATGCCTCCGGAAAAATCGCCGGCACGCTCCCCGGCGCTGGGAACGCAGCCCGTGCGGTGCACGCCGCGGATTTCCCGGTTCCATTCCTGGCTCCAGAAGAAGAACAGCTTGTCTTTCTTGATGGGGCCGCCGAGCGAGTAGCCAAAGTCGTTGCGCCGCAGGATCGGCTTGTCGGCGTTGGGGTTGGAGAAAATGCTTCCGGTGCTGGGGTTAAACGTGTTGGCCTGGCGATCCAGTGAGGCCTGGCGAGCTGAAAACCAGTCGTAGGAGTTAAGCGCGTCGTTGCGGCCAAAATAAAAAACGCCGCCGTGAAATTCGTTGCTGCCGCTGCGAGTCACGATGTTAACGACTGAACCGGACCCTTGGCCATATTCCGGACCATAGGAGTTGCGCAGCATCTTGAACTCCGCAATAGAGTCCAAGGACGGATAAATCAGGATGGTGCGGTTTGAGCCCACGTCATTGTTACTGGCGCCGTCCACGATGAAGAGGTTGTTGGCCATGGAGTTGCCATTGACGGCAAAATTCACTCCCCCCTTCAGCCCCTTGCCGACGGCGTCGAAGGTGCGGGCCGAGGAAACTCCCGGCTGCATCTGGGTGAGTTCCACGAAGTTGCGCCCGTTAAGGGGCAGGTCCTTGACTTGCTGGCCCAGAACAACTTCGCCGAGTTGCGCGCTATCGGTCTGCACCTGGATGGCATTGGCCTCGACGGTTACCTGCTCGCTGGTGCTGCCGAGCTTGAGTTGCACATTCACCAGCGCGGTACTGGCCACGTGCACTTCCACTTTCTCTACTACCGATTCCATGAAGTTCGGCGCCTGGACGACGATCCGGTAGGTGCCGTTAGGTAAGTCCGGGGCGGTAAATTCACCTATTTCGCTGCTAGTCGCCGTGCGGGCCAGCCCGGTCGCGACGTTGGTTATGGTTACCGTGGCATTGGCTACCACGGCGCCGGTGGGGTCGCTTACGACCCCGCTGATAGTGCCAGTAATTTTTTGCGCGTGCAGGGGGAGCAAGAAAAGGAGAAATGCGCAAGCAATCAGGAAATAACGAACGATAATGCAGGCGGGTGCTCTCAGGTCAGCCTCCGCCCCAGTTGCGGCTGACATACTGCCTCCTTACTTCGCAGATAGGGCCCGTAAATCGTAGTTTTTATCCCGAAGCAGGAATGGGCACAGTGACCGCGGTCACAATGTGTTTGTGACAAGGACGCCGGGCAAAAAAAAAGCATGGGCTCTTCTTGACAATTCCTGAGGGCGAGGGCATAGTTCTGTGCCACTCGAGGGGCGCGATAGGCACCGGCGCGCGTCTGCATCTGAACGCTTGGCGCCCGAAAACGCCCGCCCCGAGCCAGTTTTCGCATCGCAAGGCCGTGGGTGCTTGCGACGATTCTCAGTCTGCATTCGCACAATTAATTCAGCTTCCTCAGTCCGATTGGGAGGAGCGTCCGTGCACGCGAGAAGGGGGACCATCTGCTCATCGCATTTTCGTTTTACGGGAATTCTTTGCCTCGGCCTTGTTCTGCTTCTGGCCATCAGCGGCTATGCCGCTCCTGCGGCCGACGCTCCCGCCCCTGAATTGCGCAGCGCGCAACAATTTGCAAAGGTCCGGGCCCGGGCTGAAGCCGGCTCCCCCCACGACGAGTTCTTGATGGGATATGCCTACGCACGGGGGCTGCAGGAGCCGCAGGACCTGGCGCAAGCGCTGAGCTGGTATACATTGGCGGCCGACCGGGGCGACCCGGGCGCTATCACGGAATTGGGCCGCATGTACGCGTTGGGACTGGGCGTAAAGCAGAATTACCCGCTAGCGCTAAACTGGTTCCGCCGCGCAGCCTCGGAGGGCTATCCGGCGGCGCAGACTGACCTTGCACTCATGTATTCGCGAGGGCTAGGGGTAAAGGAGGATCCCCAGGCCGCAGTAGTTTGGTGGCGAGAGGCGGCGGAACAGAACTATGCTCCCGCCGAATCTAACCTGGGAGTGGCTTACCTGAACGGCACGGGCGTGCCACAGGATGCAGGTCAGGCGGTGCATTGGCTGCGTGATGCGGCCGAGAAGGGACTGGCGACAGCTCAATTCAACCTGGGATCCTGCTACGAATTGGGCCAGGGTGTGGCCCGGGATTTGACCGTGGCGGCTCAGTATTATCGGCGGGCGGCACTGCAAGGTCACAACGAAGCGCAAAACAACCTTGGCATGCTATACGAAGGCGGGCGCGGTGTCACCCAGGATGTTATGGAGGCACTGAAGCTCTATTTGCTGTCCGCGCAAAATGGCAATCCCAAGGCTCTCATTAATCTATCCAATGTGTTCCGATCCGGCCGAGGCGTGCAGGCCGACCCTGTGCTGGCGTACACATGGCTGGAGGCAGCGGCCATGAGGGGCGAGGACGTGGGCGAAGCGTTGGACGCACAGTCACGGTCTTTGACGCCACAGCAGGTTAAGCAGGCGCAGCAGCGGGCTGCCGAGTGGATCGCAAAGCAGCATTTCAGCTCCGTCTCTATGTTCCGGTAGCTGCTACTCGGGGGCGACCCTCTCCAGGCCTTTGCAACCAGGACTTAGCAATCCGTTGGCTAAGCGCGTCTTTCGCTAACTGCTGAATTTTCTGCTGAGTACAAGGTCAGACCCGGCCCACGCCGACGCTTAAATCACTATTCCCTTTCGTTACTTGTTGCCCTCTACCCAGCACTGCACAATTCCCCAGAATTGGAGGGAGTATGAGTAAAGCCGTCAGAACCACCCTGAGCCTCGTAGTCGGCCTGGCACTATTGAGTGCGGTGGCGCTGGCCGAGGCCAGTAAGACTGCCGACAAAGGCAAGAACGATGGCAGCAAGGAGCATCACAGTCGTTTGGCTAAGGCGGCCTTCTGGCGCCATCACGGGAAAAAGGATAAAAGCTCGCAGAAACCTGAAGCCGATAAGCAGCAGGCCAAAAAGGCCCAGCCCGCTCACGTGAAAACGGTGGCAGCCAAGCAGGCGAGCCACAAGAGCAGCCAAAAAGGGAAACTGCAAGCGAGCAAAGTTGCTGCCAAGAAGGCGTCGAGCCGCAAGGTCGCGAGCTCGAAACCGGCAACGCAGCAACACATCGCCAAGGCTCACGGCCCCGCGAAGCACCACACCGCTGCGAAAGCGACGAAGTCGCACGAAAAAGCGCAGCACAGCACCACAGCTTCGCTCAGGTAACTTTCAGATCCCATAAGAATAGGGACCGAGCAGGCGGGACGCGTCCTCCCCCGCCTGCTATTCCCCAAGCCACCAATTAGTGCCTGCAGGGGCATCGTCATGGCAGTCAGACCTTCCGCACTTCAATTCGCCTGACTATGCTGCCGTTGCCTTCAGTAGATGAACTTCAGCGAAAACTGGATTTGGCGAGAGGAACCAGCAGTCTTGCTGATAATTCCAAATCCGCTCCCGCGCAGGATGTTGGAAGGAAGTCCGAAATTCACCAGGTTAAAAACATTAAAAAATTCGGCCCGGAATTCCAGGGTTCCGAGCTCGGCTTGGCCGCGGTGGCCAAAGGTGGTGTCCTTAACCAGCGCCAGGTCGAAATCGCGGTACCCGGGAGCCCGGAAGGTATTGCGGCCCAGCGTGCCAAAAACCCCGCGGTTGGGGCCGGTGCCGCCGGGAATGTTTATCGGAATAGCAAAGAACGAGGCGTTATCGGCGCCGCGTCCGAAATAGTCCTCGTGCACCGGGCGGCTGGTTGAAAGGTCCGGCTGAGTGATAAGGTCAGGCCGGTCGGCGCCGCCTGCCCCCGCTCCTGTTTGCTGTACTCCTGAGTACACGGTAAACGGAGGGCCGCTCATGAATGTGGTGATATTCAACAACTGCCACCCGGTTGTGAGTCGGTGCCCGAGTGGCTGAAGAAAGCGTACGCGGTTCAGCGGAATCATTTGTATGACACTAACGCTGAAGACATGCGTCACATCGAAAGTCGAAGGGCCCTTTTCAGCTTTTGTGTTCCAGGGGTCCTGGGGAAATGTCTGGAGCACGGCGCCGGCAGTGGTGAATCCTCCGCCCAGCACGGCGCTGGCATCGTCCAGTGACTTGGAAAAGGTATAGCTACCCTGTATGCCCAAGCCGGCGCGCGGCGAGTTCTTAGCTACGCTTGCCTGCAAGGAGTGATAGGTGGAATGCGAACCGCTGGTCATCAGCAGCTCTGGGCCAAAGCCCCCCACGGCACGTCCGGCGCTGTCGAACCGCATAAACGGAGCGAAAGCAGGATCGGCGCCGCCGTAGCTGTTGGGCGAAAACACCGTGCTGAGGTGCACTCCAGCGGTCCCGACATAAGAAAGTGCCAGCTTTACATCCTGGAAGTCGTGTTCCAAGCCCGCCGTATAGCTGGCGATATAGCCATTGCGGAACTCCCTGGCAATGCCCTCCACCTCCAGGAGTTGGGGCTCATGCCCCGGCGTGAGCGCCGCCAGATCGTTTTGGAAGCGATTCAGGTCTAACTGGGTATTGGGCGGCACCATCGTGTTTCTGCCTTGCGGGAACAGGAGGTTCCCTGTCGTGGTGTACACAGGGGGCAGGTTGAGGGGCACGACGCTGTTCTGAAAGGGAATTGCGACGCCGGGAAGAGCGTTGATATAGGGCGTGAAGATAAAAGGCATGGAACCGGTGAGGAAATTGACCTGCCACAAGTTGGGAACGAGGGAGGTAACGGCTCCGCCGGCGTGCAGTACAGTGTGGTCGGCAACTGCGTAATCCAACCCCAGCCGCGGTCCCCAGCCATTCCAATCCTGGTTATAGGGAGGCTGCGGGTCATAGAGAAAAATCTGCCGTGCGGAATGGTCCCAATACGAAACCGGCTGACCATTGGCGCCAATGAACTTCGGTCCCGAGGTGCGCTTTTGCGCTTCATGGATGCGGCTGTTGGCCTCGTAGCGCAGGCCATAATTGACGGTCAGACGCGGGGTCGCCTTCCAGTTGTCTTGAAAATAAAACTCATAGGTCTGACGGTGCGTCGCCGCTTCGTCGAATTTGTCCCCTGCGGGGGTGCCGTTCGCCGCCACCGTGATGGTGTAGGAGTAAGGGGTTGCGGTCAGCAATCCGGTGAGCGAATCGGGCAGGGGATCGCCCACGGCAATATTGTGCTGACCGCTGGCGGAAACAATGGGCACGGGAGAATACGCGGTTCCGCCCCCGAAGGAGTAGGCGCCATTGGGATTGGTGCCGAAAACGGTGGAATCGCGATTGGCGCGGATCTCAAAGCCCCATTTGAAGCTGTGTGCTCCGCGCACCCAGGAGGTATCGTTCTTTAATTGGTACAGATTGCTGAATGAGCCGATGATGGACCCATCGGCCGAGTTGAATGCTTCGAACAGGCCGTCGCCATAGTTGATCGCAGGCTGGGTCCGGTTAGGGCTGGGGAAAAAAGGGGTGCTGCGGATGTACCCGATCAGCGTGTCGGACGTGAGATGGGGAGAAAAGGCGCGTGTGTACTTCACCGTGGCGTTGCGCTGGTGGTCGAAGAAGCGGATGCCAAAGCTGGGGTCAATTGCGCTCTGGTCGGGATTGGTGAGAGGACCGCTAACCTGATTCAAGCTGAAACGCGTTAACAGCGAAGCTTTGCTGGAAATGACGTGGTCAACCCGGACCGAGAATTGGTCGGTGTCGGTCGAAACTTTTGACGATGCTTCATACGTGCGAGCCCCATAGGCCCCGCGGGGATTATTGGGGAGAGGATAGCCGGCAAGGATGGGCGCGACCGCGGGATTGACTGGAACCCTGAGAGCGTCCCCCGGGAAAGCTGTCGTGTCGAAGCCTTGACGCTCGGCCGCCGTGGGCACGGGAAAAACCTGCGTGGTTCCTAACACCTGGCGAAAGCCCTGGTACTCGCCAAAGAAGAAGGTATGGCGCCGGCCGTCGTAGAGGTTGGGAATAACAATAGGCCCGCCAATGGTGGCCCCAAATTCATTGCGCACAAATGGCGGGATGCGCCGATG
>DATFDP010000197.1:0-11217 GCA_035252015.1 Terriglobales bacterium | reverse complement strand
GGCCGGATCGCTGGTGGCATTTCTGGCCAACCCCAAGGGTGCTCGCAACCGCCAATCCCGCAACAGGAGACAACGCTAATGAGCACCGAACCTTTGCGGCACGACCCACTCCCGCACCGCGCCAGCGAAGCACGCCTGCTCGAACTGCGGCGGCAAGCCGAAACTCGCGGCCGGGTGGAAGGTGCCGGCGTGCACCCGCCGGGAGCGCCCTTCCCCAAGGCATCTCCGGAGTCCGGCTACTACGGCATTCCGATGCTGAAACAGCCGCAGTGGAAGTGGGAGGTGCCGCTTTACTTCTTTGTGGGCGGAGCGGCCGGCTCGGCAGCAGTAATCGGCGCCATGGCGAATTGGGTGGGCCGGGACCCGGAGCTGCGGCGCAACGCGCGGCTAGTGGCTGCAGCCGGAGGCATCATTTCCACCGGTCTACTGGTCGCCGACCTGGGGCGCCCAGCTCGCTTCCTGAATATGCTGCGGGTCTTCAAAAAACAGAGCGCCATGTCCGTTGGGGCCTGGACGCTGGCCGCGTTCAGCACCTTTTCCGGAGCTACCGCCTTTGCTGAACTGCTCAACGAAAAGTTCGACTTTGCGCCAGTGCGGGTACTGGGGCACGTTTCCGAGGCATTCTCCGCCGCGCTCGGACTTCCCTTCCACAATTACACCGGCGTGCTGATTGGGGCCACGGCCATACCCGCCTGGAACCGGAATATCACCACACTACCGATTCATTTCGGAATGTCGGGCTTAAACTCGGCGGTGGCGATTCTGGAACTGCTTGGGCATAACAGTACGGCGCTGAACCTGCTGGGCATTGGGGCCTCGGCGTTCGAGGCATATGAAGGCCTGCACCTGGAGCAGCGGCACGAGGCGGCTTTAGAGCCTTTAAAACATGGCCTGAGTGGGTGGAGCACACGCTTGGGCGGGGTGCTCTCCGGGCCCGCACCCCTGAGCCTCCGCCTGGCGGCGCAAATCAGCGGCTCGCGAAAAATGCGGCGTGCGGCATGCTGGGCGGCCATTGCCGGTTCCCTCCTGACGCGTTACGGGTGGATGCAGGCTGGCAAAGCCTCGGCACGGGATTGGCGGCTGCCGCTGGAAGTGCCAGAGAGAGAGAACGAAGCGCCGGAGCTGCAGTCAAAGCCAGAGGTGCCGCAGATACGTAGGCTAGAGAGAGCGTAGGGGAAAGCTTTCAAGGTTTCGGGTTTGGAGTTGGCGCGGCAGGTGCTGCTCCGACAATCGCTTCGCTACGCGGCAAAGCAGGTCCTTCAGCTGCACTCAGGATCGTAATTCCAAGGTGGCCGGATCTGGTGCGGGAGTGCCCGCTAGCGCCGGCCTACGCCGATGTACTGGAAGCCCATCTGGCGGAGGCTGGGGCCATCGAGCAGGTTTTTGGTATCCACGATAATGGGTTTTTTGAGCAGGCGCTTGATGCGGGCAAAGTCGAGGTCGCGAAATTCCGGCCAGCCGGTGCCCACCACCAGCGCGTCCACGCCTTCGGCCACGGCGTAGGCGGAATCGCAATAGCGCACCGCTTCCAGTTCCGCCTTGGCTTGGGAATTAGCCACCGGATCGTAAGCGCGGACCTTGGCGCCCCTGGAAAGCAGGTTGCGCGCCAGGCACAGGGACGAAGAACCGATAACAGAATTGGTGTTGGGCTTAAAGGCCAGGCCCAGCATGCCGACTTCTTTGCCGGCGACAGGATCAACCGCCCGTGCGATCTTATCCATCAGCGAATCGGCAACAGTGCGGTTGACTTCGCGGGCTGCTTCCAGAATCTTCAGCGAAACTTTGTTTTCGCGCGCCAGTTCGGCCAGCGCCTCCAGGTCGGCCTCAGCGAAGGGACCGGCAAACACGGCACCGGGCTGCAGACATCGCGGGCCGATTTTCTTCTTGTCCAGGCCCATGCCCATGGCCACGTCCATGGCGTCGGCCTTAACTTTCTCGCACAGCCCCGCCAGCTCGTTGATGAAGGAAATTTTTGCCGCCAAAAAAGCGGTGGTGGCCTGGCGCACCAGTTCGGCGCTTTCAAAGTTCATGCTCACCACCGGCACGCCGCGCATGACTAATGGGCGGTACAACTGCTTCATCGCCTTCACCGCCGCTTCCGAGTTCGTCCCCAGAATGATGCGCTCCGGCCAGTTGAAGTCTTCCACGGCGCAGCCGTCGGTCAAAAAAGTGGGTTGTGAGATTACCGTGACGCGCAGTTTTTGATCCTTGAGCTTGCGTTCGATGCGGCTGGCCGTGCCCACGGGTACAGGAGTAGCCAGAATCAGGATGGCCTCTTTAGTCATCAGCTTGGCAACCCTCACAGCCAGATCGTCAATTTCGGCGGGCGAGTCCTGGGCCAAAAAAAGGAACTGGGCATTGGGCACCAGCTTCTGCAAGTCGGTGGAATAAACCAGGCGACCCACTCGCACATTGCGGCGAATCACCTCCTGCAGGTCCTTTTCGTGGAAAGGGATCTCGCTGCGAGCCCGCGCAAGCATGCGCTCGGAATCCTGATCACAGCAGAAAACCGGGGTGCCAAAGTCGGCCAGGCAGGCGGAAATAACCGTCCCCAGAAAGCCCGAGCCGTACACCCCAATGGGTAGCATCCCCTGTGCGCTCCGATATTTAGCGTTGCGGGACGGCGGCGGCAACGGCGTTGCGCCGCCTCGCACAGCCCCTAGTCTTATGTACCGCCCCGAATGCTCAGTGACAAGGCACGATGGGGACGTGTACCGGCCAAACTTCGGTAACTAACGTTCGATGGAGAATGCTTTCTGAGGAGGCTATGAATGGTGAAGCGAGCCCTCAGCGGCCGCCTCGGACCGCCAGACTGCCGCCCAGCGGCACAGGAGCCAGGTCTTCCCATGTGTCGCCGGGTGCCTCGCGTACGAAGGTAAGCTCCTCGATCAGCACCCGCCGGCTGCCTTGATACTGCGACCAGCGCTGCTGGGCCACCTTGAAGGCATTGCTGGCTTCTTCCTCAGTGGCCACCTTCACGATAGTCAGGTGCGGCATGTAGGGCCAGGGTTCCTCGGCGCGCAGTGCACTGATGTTGAGCTGGTCGTGCAGCTCCCGCAGCCGGTAAGCGGCATGGGCCACGCGGAGGAAAACCGTGGGGGTGACGGGAATGAAAGTCTCCACTTCTCCCATGACAACCTCGAAGGGACTGGCCTGGCGGCAGACGTTCTCCACCACCTGGCGCGCTTCTTCTTCCGTGCCCTGCAGCCGACGGGGCGGCAAGACAGTAAGGTGGGCCGGCAGATGGGAGAGTGCGGGATGGAGCTCGCCGCGCAGGCGCTCCACAAATTCCCCCACAGGCGCTTTGACGTAGGCGACCAATGCGTATTGCAAAGGCGGCATCGTTGTCACGAATTATAACCCCGCGGCGGAAGTCGGGCGGTGACGGTGGTGCAGGGCTGGCGCTGGCCATCATTTATAATCGACCTACAGGACCCCCTCTTTAGCCGCGGTTTTGTCGGGGCGTAGCGCAGCCTGGTAGCGCACCTGCCTTGGGCGCAGGGGGTCGGAGGTTCAAATCCTCTCGCCCCGACCATTCTTCAACAACCCCTTAGGAAGCTTAACCTAGAATTTCGCCCATCCAACGAAAAGCGCGTTGGGTGGGGCACCCTCTCGTTTGGTTTATGAGATATTCTCCGGCGGCAGATGAGAACGCGTGGGCCACCCGCCCTAGGAGCAACTGCTATTCGAGGACATGCCCTTCTTAACTTCCTCCTGCGCTTGGTTCACCGCCGCAAGAAAAGTTCGTTACTACTTTGTGTTCGCTTTTTCGTTTCCGGCTTCCTGCCGTGGCGGATTCTGGATAATATCTGCTGATGATATATGTTGGTTTTTTTATTTGCCGCTATTCTGATTCTGGTATACAGAAGTCGGCAATAGCCGGCCTCGCGCTGTTGCACCAGAAAAAATCTCATCCATTGCAGTTATTTCGCCTCCCACATCCGCACTTGCCCAAACAATTCGCGCGTTGACCTTCCCGATTCGCGATCTACATCGATTGCGTCACCCCTGCGATCTCAGCGACGGCCGCCAAACGCGGTAAATGTGCCAAGAAAATGCGCCTAAGCCAAAGCAAAAGGTCACAACGTGAATCACCTTGCCGACAGCATACGGGACCTGAAAGGCAACCGTGAGAATGATGAGTCCGACAATAAGCGCCCCGATTAGTTGCCCTGTGTTGGAGGAGTTATTGCGCAGAACAAACTGTCCCAGAGAGGCACCGACAAAGATTTTCGCCAGGTACAACCCGATCCCGTAGAAGAGCAGCGTCAAAACTGCCAAGGGCAGGCCCACCAGGGTAATGGCGCCCAGCACTACCGCAATCGGGGTGACAACCAGTACGGCTAAGCCCAGCAGCGGGCTGCGCCAGCCTTGGGCCACGCCCTGCGATACGCTGCGAAAGAAACCGGGCACGAGCCAGATTGCCACCAACCCCACCAAGAATGCCGCCGCCAGCCAAATGGCTTGCCAGACATAAAAATGTGCTTGCGAAAATCGGCTGATAGCGTGCGTGATGTGGGTTTCGGTCTTGCCTGCAATCACCCCGGAAGCAACGTGTACATTTGTCGAGTTGCGAACGTAAGCGGTCAGATCGCCGCCTATATGGGCCGGAGGGGTGAGGTTGAGTTCGCCACCGCGGAACACAAGGTCACGCCCAATGAAAGCGCGCACAGCGCTCGTGTGGGCGAACAGAGTCGCATTCCTGTCCACTTTGCCTTCCAGATTCAGGTCCGCACCGCCGGAAATCATGTCCCTGCCCACTTCGGCGGAGGGCTCCAGGCGCAGGAACTGGCTCCAGGAATAAAGGTTATGCGTCAGATTTCCCCGCACGGTAACTGTCTGTCCCCAGGAGAGAACGCTGCCTTCGACGGTTCCGTCAATCTCGACGTGTTGAGCAAAAACGAATACGTTGCCCTTGACCGTCCCCCTTATCGCAACTAACCGGCCTTGCGCGACCATGTCGCCATTTACAGCACCATCCATTTCCACTGTTTCTCCATGGACCACCAGGGTGTCGTTAATGGTTTCCGTTTGCGCGACCGTAACATTGGTCCCCGTCCGGTGTTCCAGCGCATGACCCGGAAGGACAAATGCCAGAAGCACCAGAGCCACGTTGAGACCGGCACCCAATATGCGCCTGCTCCGCGCTATCAGAAGCGTCATTCCGCCAATCGCCAATACCCCGCATAGGCCACCCACGAGAGCCGCCCATCGTTCCAGCATGTCACCACCTCCGCGCTGCATGAAAAAGAGCAAGTTAAACAATGCATTCATACGGCCTTCCGCGTTGAAGGGATTCAACCAGTTCAGGTTGATAGGCGCAGTCTGACCGCTCAGCCAACTGAGGCCGGCCCCCACTACCCCGACTACCGCCACAAGGATGAGGAATTCGCGAAGGAAACGCGCCTTGCCCACCGCCGTGACTGGATTTGCCAAGACTTCCGTAAGAACCTGGTTCTCCGTCCGTAGCGCCGCAACCAGGCCGCGGCAGCGAGTGCATGTGCTCAGGTGCGCCCGGACACGGGACGCCTCCTCGGGCGGTAATTCGTCATCCACGAAAATCGTGTAAGTCAGTTCAGAAAAACAGGCCATGTTTTACGTCCCCCCGTGGGCCGCTAGGGCTTGGCGCAGCTCCTGCTTGGCACGGAACACCAACGTCGCGACATTGGCGCGGGTCAAGTTCAGTTGCTGCGCAATTTCGTCGTAACTGAACTCGCCGTAATAGCGGAGCGCCAGCGGTACGCGGAATTTTTCCGGCAACTTGGCGATGGCTTCCCGCACGGCCTCGCGGCGCTCCTCGCGGATCAATTCATTAAGCGGCGAATCAGCGGCAATGCTGATGGAGAGCGTTTCCACATCCTCATCTTCCAGCCAGCGACGCTCTCGTTGCTGCTTCCGCAAAAGATCAATGCAATGATGGCCGGCTATGCTGAATAACCACCGTTCAAAAGGCACCGAACCGTTGTAACTTGCAAGCATGCGTGCCATTCGCAGAAAGGCCTCGCTGCTGGCGTCCTCCGCGCTCCCCGCTGAGCGCAGCAAGTGCCGGCAAAGGCCCTGCACCCGCCGGGCAAAACGGCGGTGCAGCTCTCCCAAAGCCTGCTCATCGCCCCCGCGGGCCAGCCCCAAGACCGTCTCCAGGTCCAGTGTCTCCATCCTGCTCCGCTGGCTGCCGCTCTCTTCGAGCTTCATTGCGTAATACGTTCCCGCTGGCGAGAAATTTCAAAGATTTGTGTGGTGGGCAGAATATTTTCGATCAAACAGCATTATGGAAAGGCATACAATTTGTGCAGCTTACGAGTTATCCCTAGGAAGAAGCTATCCGAATCCGGCAGAAAAACCACTTTTCACGGCAGCCGCCGCGGCTCAGGCAAAAAGCGACCCTACAGGAGCACTATTTCAACCTCGCCTCACCCTCACCAGATGCGCACCCGCGCGTCCGGAGCCAGGTAAAGCTTCTCGCCTGGCTTGATGTCGAACGCGGAATACCACGCGTCAATGTTGCGCACAGTGGCGGCGCGATATTCCCCGGGAGCATGGGGGTCGGTCAGCACCTGCTGGCGCAGCGCCGCCGGCCGCACCTTTGACGCCCAGTCCTGCCCATAAGCGATGAAGAACTGCTGGTCGCCCGAGAAACCTTCCTGCACGGGCGCGGCCTGGCCTTTGAGCGAGGCGTGGTAGCCATCGTAAGCGGCTGAGATACCGGCCACGTCAGCAATGTTCTCCGCCAGCGTCTGCAGTCCATTCACATGGAGATCGGGGAACGGATAGTAAGAGTCGTACTGCTTTGCCAACTGCTCGGTCACATTCTTGAAGTGGTCGAGGTCTGCGGCGGTCCACCAATTGCGCAAGCGCCCCTGGGAATCGAATGTACTGCCTTCGGTGTCGAAAGTGTGGCTGATCTCATGTCCGATGACGGCGCCAATGGCCCCGTAGTTGGCCGCCGCCGAAGCCTTAGCGTCAAAAAACGGCGGCTGCAGAATGGCGGCAGGAAAATTCAGCGCGTTTTGCAGTGGCAGGTTGACGGCGTTCACTGTCTGCGGTGTCATGGACCATTCGTGGCGGTCCACCACGCTGCCCAAGCGGTCTGTGTCGTGGTGATATTTGAACAGGCTGGCGCGCCACACATTGCCAAAGGCATCGTCCGGCCTGACTTCGTACTTGGAATAGTCGCGCCAGGTTTCAGGATAACCCACGCCCACGTAGAGCGTACCCAGCTTGGCCTTGGCCTCTGCCTTGGTGGCAGGATCCATCCACGCAAGCGCGTCAATGCGCTTGCGAAAGGCGGCAATCAGATTGGCCACCATGGCCTGGGCCTCCGCCTTGGCCTGAGGCGAGAAGTAACTCTTGGCGTAGATTTGACCAACCGCGTCGCCCAGCAGAGCGTTGACCACCATGACCCCGCGCTGCCAGCGCGGCCGCTGCTGGGTGGTTCCTGTAAGTGCCGTTCCGAATAGAGCAAAGTGTTCGTCGGCCAGCGCCTTAGGGAGCACGGGGGAATACTGCTCGATTAAGTGATAGGCCAGCCAGTCCTTCCAGGTGTCGAGTGGTACCGAGGCAACCAGAGCGGACTCGCCGGTAAAGGCCGAGGGCTGCCACACAATGAACTTCTTCTGCTGGTTCAATCCGGCGCCGGCAAAGAATTCCGTCCAATCCACGCCCGGAGCCTTGGCGCTGAAGTCCGCTGGAGTCCAAAGATTGTTGGCCTTGTGAATGTCCTGATCTTCCGCCAGGCTGAGGTGCTTCTCCGCAATGGAATGTTCCAATTCCACAATTTTTGCGGCACGTGCCGGGGCGTCATTGAAGCCCGCGAGTTGCAGCATTCTGGCTACATGCTCCTGGTAGTTGGTGCGCAGCTCGCGCATGTGCTGGCTGTCGTCGAGATAATACTGCCGGTCGGGCAGCACTAATCCGCCCTGCAACAGGTAAGGGGTGTAGTGACCTGGGTCTTCGAAGCCGGGAGCTGTCCAGATTCCGAACAGATTGGCAGTGTGGAAATTGGTGTTGTTCAGCGGATCCACGTCGGCGCGCAGGCTCTCGCCCAGGACGCGTGCCAGTTCGCGCTTGTCTTTCATGGCGGCAATGGCGTGGAGGTGCGGGCGCAGCGGCTCCAGACCCTTTTTCTCGATGGCCGCCTCATCCATGTAGGAGTTGTAAAGATCGGCGATTTTGCGGGCGTTTGATCCGGCGGGAGGACTGGACTTTGCGGCTTCCTCAATCAGCCCCACGGTTTGCTTGTTGGCCAGGTCGGCAAGTTGGCTGAACACTCCCACCGCCGGCCGGTCTGGCGGAATTTCGGTGCGCTTCAGCCAGCCACCATTCGCGTAGCGATAGAAATCGTCGCCGGGTTTGACGGTGCGGTCGACATTGGCAACGTTGATGCCATGCCTGGCCGCCTGTGGCTTTTCTTGTGCAAATCCGATCAGTAAAGAACTCAGGAACAAAGCGACAACTGCAGGGCGGGCAAACTTCAAGTTAGCTTTCATGGAACTCCAGCTCAAATGTGCGGTATAAAGCAAACTTTCAAGTTTAGCAGGAGGGTGAGAAGCTGGCGGGCAGCAGCCAAGGCATAACACAACACTTGCGTGAAGTCCTTATCGATGCCAGGCAGTCGCCTTTTTCTCCGTCTCAAAGGCGCGCTTCCGTTCCTGCCCTGGCCGCCCATGCCGCAGTAAGCCCCTCGCAACGACGATGCGCCGGCGAAGGGGCGCCTGCCCGGGCATGGCCGCGAATCTTATTCTGCTGAGGTCAGGACCGACGGCGATGGAAAACGGTCGGTACTCGAGGATGGCAGCGGAAGATTGCCATCGCATGGGAGCGCCTCCCTAGCGAAGTATGCCTGCTTCTCTGCCTTGGGCTCAATTAGCAACCCAGACGCCCGTTAACCGCCTCTCATAAGCGGAGAAAGTCCCATGGCTCACCGTTCCCCGAATTCGAAGCTTGACTCGTCCGACAGCTCCAGGTGCTTGCTGTGTGTTGACGACCATCCTGAAGTGCTGTCCATCATGGGCGAGTTTCTGCGAGTGTCCGGCTATTCCGTGTTGACCGCGCCGAGCGGCATGCGGGGGCTGCAACTGCTACAGCGCAATCCCGTGGATGCGGTCATTCTGGATTACGAAATGCCAAAAATGGACGGAGCCGAACTGGCGCTCAGGATCAAGTCCGATAGACCGGAGCTGCCTGTCCTGATGTTTACCGGCTACCCTGCTGATGTTCCCGAGGACGTTCGCCGCTCGGTGGACGCATTCGTAGTGAAAGGCGACCCGGCTGAAAAATTGTTGCAGACACTGCGGGACCTGGTCCCCGCAAATGGCGACCCCGTACCCAAGAAAGCCGCTAGCCAGGTACGCCGCCTCAAGCGAAACGGACGCAAAGCGCCGGCAGCCCGTCGTTTACGCCGTCCCGCCTAACTTCTCTTGAATGCATTAGCAGAATGAGGCGTTGCAGGCAATGTCTCTACTGCTGCACATTTTTTTCGATGCAAATTGGTAGAGACGTACCTGTTACGTCTCCCTCAGGCCCAGCGCTGGTAGAGACGTAACTTGTTATGTTGCCCCTCAAGCCGTCAAACCAGCGCGGCAAGTATCCTCTCATTGCTGGCGGTGTGTACTTGACAGCCGCAGCCGCCGCGAACCACACTTCCTGTCCACAATGCGCAAACTTGAACTTCTGCTTAGCGTAATCGTGCTGGTTGGCGGCTCTGCGCTATGGGCGGCCGGCCAGGCCCGTTTTCCCAACAATGAGGACATGAGGCACTTTCGCTCTATGAGCGCGCCGCAGCTCTCGCCTGATGGCCGCCGGGTGCTGGTGGAAATCACGGACAGCACCGCCGATGGCGGCCGCCATCATCTGTGGCTAGTGGACCTGGACCACAATTCGAGCCGCCAGCTTACCTTCTCACCGGCCGGCAAAAAAGATGATAAAGACCGGGGCGAAACTTCAGGCCGCTGGTTGCCCAATGGCGACATCCTGTTCCTGGCGCACCGCGGCGAACACGCGCAGCTCTTCCGCCTTCCCATGCAGGGCGGCGAAGCCACCGCCTTTGATTTGAAAGTGACGCCGCCGGTGGATGGCTCGAAAGCGCCGGACGCGGTGCCGCCGCCGGGAGCGGATAAGAGCAAAGCGGCGACCAGTCAGCCGGCAGAACCGCTGCCAATTGACGTCTCCGGTTTTCAGATCGCGCCTGACGGCAAGACCGTTGCGCTTTGGGCCAAGGACCCGGAAACGCCTGGCGAGAAGAAGCAGCACGACAACAAAGCGGATGCCACGTGGGTTAACCACGACCAGCATCTCACGCGGCTCTACCTGCTCGACCCGGCGACTTCCAAGCTGACTGCGGTGCCCCTGCGAGACGACGTGAAACGTGTGGCCTGGAGCGAGCAGTCGGATCGCCTGGCAGTGGAAGCCGAAACACCTAACGGCGCCAGCGACCTGGGACCGGCGGGTAGCATGTGGCTGGTGACCCTAAGCGACGCGCAGCATCCCAGCAAGCTCAGCGCGATTCCGCCCACAGCCAGCGGTCTGGTCTGGTCCCCCAACGCCAGAAGTCTCTACTACCTGGCGCAAGCTAAGCAGGACGCTCCCCCGGGCTACCACGACCTTTATCAATTCATCTTGGCCGGCAACGGCACGCGTAACCTCAGCGACAGCCTGGAGGGGACGGTGGGATACGAAAATCCCATCATGGAAGCGGACGGAAGCGTGGTGCTCTCGGTCCACACGCACGAACAGGCCACAGTGGGCCGCTTCACCGCCGAAAAATCTCCGGAGATGCTGCACTTCGATCTGCCGGTGCTGAGTGGGCTAAACACCAACGCTCGGCGCACGGGCTGGGTCTACCTGGCCAGCAGCAGCACCCGGCCGGAAACTCTTTACTACACCGACAAGCTGGGCACGGCGGGACGGGCGCTCTCCACGCCGGCGATGGCGCCGGCTGATATGCGCGCGGTTGCTACGCAGATCGTGCATTGGACAAGCGACGGCCGCACGATAGAGGGGCTGCTTTCGCTGCCGCCGCAGGTGTCACAGGGCCGCGTGCCGCTGGTGGTGGACGTGCACGGGGGTCCGCTGGGCGCCTGGGCCGACAGCTACAGCCAATTCACCAACTTCCTGGTCGGGCACGGCTGGGCTGTGCTGCGGGCCAACCCGCGCGGCAGCTCAGGGCGCGGGCCTGCCTTCGCCGCTGCCAACAAAAATGACCTGGGCGGTGGGGACTAC
>DATFDP010000196.1:0-5205 GCA_035252015.1 Terriglobales bacterium | reverse complement strand
CCTGGAACTCGCACGCCAGCAAGACAATACCGTCCGCCTGCGGGAGCTGCAAGCGCTGCGCGAGGAGCGCTTTGAACTGATGGCGCGGCTGGCGAAGCTCCCTGACGACATCGTGTTCTTTACCCAGATCACGATGGAGGCTGCAGAAGATGACGCTTTTCTCGAAGCGATGCATAGGGCGCACATCAGGGGGGCCCTTGTGGGGATAGAGTCGGTGACGCGCGCCGGCCTCAAAGACGTATACAAGGACTTCAACTCCGCGGGCGACGACCTTGTTGCCCGCCTGCGGAACTTTCGGCGACACCATGTCTTCGTGCTCGGATCGTTCATTTTTGGGCTGCCCAGCGACACACCGGAGACCTTTCCCGCCACGGCGGAAGCAGCCGACAAAGCCGGGGTTGCGCTGGCGCAGTTCGTGATGATCACCCCTTTCCCCGGCACGGTTGATTACGCGAAATGGGAAAAGGCGCTTGGCAGTAATTGTCCCCAGGTCGGCGGCATCCCGATCACGCGGCGCTGGCTTATCCCACCGCACCTCCGACCCAAGCTCTATTGGGATCACCCGCACATGGCGCAGGAAGAAATTCGCAGCCGTACCCAAGCGGTGTGGGACAGCTTCTACCGCACACCAGCAATATGGAGGCGTTCGCGGTTTATCAAGTCAGCAAAGGGTCGACTGCTATTTCTGCTGATCTCGAAGATCTATCGCCAGATGTATGCCGACACCGGAATCGCGACCGACAGCGCGCGTGTGTCGCGCTCGGCACGTTCCGTACGGGTCCTCGGCAAGATCTGCCGCCGACTTTTCGCGGGACGCCTCATGCCCGAACTACAAGTCCCTATAGCCGGATCCTCTGGGTCCTCGCTGAACTACTGACGGACTGAACAATTCCCGCTTTGGTCTGCCCTGATCGAAGCTTATTTTGGAGTTCGGGGTGCGCATTAGATGGCTTGCTGTTCTGTCGGTGTAACCCGAACGGCGGCAGAACATCAACTAATCGCCTTAGCACTAACTGAAACAGGCCTGTTTCCTTATTCGGAGGGAATTCGGAATCCTTACACTCTCCCCATAATAAATTATGCCTCTACTGAAGTTCACTGTGCCGGCGGTCCCGGGCGTGAGAGCTTCAGCCAATCCTTCTCGTACGCAAACGACACCGCCAGCAGCAGCACTCCCAGAAAAACGAAGCTGACAATGCGGTACCCGCGGCTCAGGTCCCAAATGTCGTAGGCAAAGACCTTTGCGATCGTGGCCGAAATCAAGCCCAGCGCCAGCCAGCGCACGAAGGCGGACTTCCGCCAAAAGCCCGCCGCCATCAGCAGGGCCGCTTCCACAAACCAGCCCACGCTGATCCACAGGTCCTGTAAGCGCAGGGCAATCGCCACGGTAATGAACCCGAGAGCGAGCGCCAGATGTGTACCCTGCAACGGTACATGGGCGCGACCTTGACGCGCCAGTAAGAGATAAACAATCGCCAACACCCCCGCAAACCATGCCCGCGCCGTCGAGCCTTCCAGTATGAGGTAGACCTGTAGGAAGTAAACCACCCCGTTCAGCGCCGCAGCAATCAGCACAGAGCGCGGAAAGGCGCTCCCCTGGCCGCGATGGCCGACGATCGTGGCCATCGCGAAGATGGCAAAGAACAGCGTGGCAAAGAGAAACGTCAGCCCGAACTGCCGTGCTGAATAAAACTCCGCGTACCAGGCGAAGTAGAGCGCCACTGTGCCCGCGAAACTCAGCAGAAGCAGGCGGCGCCACCCACGCGAAATAACCAACACCAGGGTGGCCAGATCGAGCAGGGCCAGGTAGGAAAAAAGCGCCACCTCGTGGTTCTGGCCGGTGGAAATCAGGATCGGGGTGGCAAATCCGCCGGCCAGCGCAAAGGCCGCCAGAATCTCCGCATTCTGCAACACCGCTAATTCTGCCGTCACGGCGGTAACGACAATCATGGCAGCAAAGGCCACGCTCATTCGTATCAGGCTGTAGACCTGAAATGCCGCCCATAACGAAAGGTACAGGACGCCAATTCCTACCGCTTTCAGAGAATAGGAAAATGCCTGGTAGCCGCGGCTGCGGAACCATTCGCTCCATATCACTACGGCTACGCCGGCGACGAGTCCGATCACAATCTGCGCCGCCGGCCCGATCCAGTTGCTCTCAAAAGCGTACTTCAGGAAATACGAAACGCCGATCAGCAGCGCGGCAATCCCGATCCGGTTCAGCCAGTGGGAACCTATGCGCGCTTCCAAGTCCCGGGTTGTCGGTGGAATTGCCGGCGGTACGGCTGGAGGAGGCACAATTCCCAGCCGCGCCGGACGGGGCTCGCGCTCTTCGTTCAGGTGTGCGCCCGCTGCACCACTGTCCATGCCCGCGCGTTCCTCAAGTCGCGACACGCGGGCCAGCAGCTCCTGCACCAGCCGTTTCAGTTCTCGGATTTCCGCCTGGCTCTCGTCCATCGCTAATATGGATGCGGGCGAGAGTATTGCGTGCCCAGCCTGTTTTCAAGGATGCCGTCATGAAATCTCACACAGAATATTTGACCTTCAATACGAAAAAGCACCGCGAATATATTCACCTGACCCCGACCATCGAAATCATCGTCAAAAAAAGCGGCGTGCGCGAAGGCATGGTGCTGGTCTCGGCCATGCACATTACTGCCGCTGTGTACGTAAATGACAATGAATCCGGGCTCATCCAAGACATTGATGAGTGGCTGGAGAGCTTGGCGCCCTATCGCGACGATTATCGCCACCATCAAACCGGCGAGACCAATGGCGACTCGCATCTCAAGTCGCTGCTCATCCACCATGAGGTCATCCTGCCCATCACGGCGGGCAAGCTCGATCTTGGCCCCTGGCAGCGCGTCTTCTACGCCGAGTTCGATGGCCAGCGCAGCAAGCGGGTGATTGTGAAGGTGATGGGGGAATAAGGCTGTCGACGGCTGACGACCCGGAGACTTGAGAGCCGTTCGTCTTTGGTCGTTAGTTGTGATCGCGAATGGCGAGAGACAAGCGACTGCGGCTTTGCCGTCGCCCATCGGCCGTCGACGGTTCCTCCTCGTGCTACATTTGCCTCACACGTTCATGCGTCCCAAGATTTTTCAGGCCGTCGAACTGCTGCGGCAGAACGACCCTGCGGCACTGGAACGGGCGCTCGCCCTGCTGCAGGAGACGGTGTTCTCTTTCAGCATGAAGGTGTGTGGTCAGCGTGAGGACGCCGAAGACACCATGCAGGAGGTGCTGCTCAAATCCGTGCCCTACCTTCCGCGCTTCAGCAGCCCGCAGGCGCTGAGCGTGTGGCTCTATAAAGTAGCGAAGAACCGCTGCCTGATGAGCCGGCGCAAGAGCAAGTTCGCTCCTCAGAAGGAACTCGCGCTGGATGAGTTGATGCCCGACCGCCGGGAACTGGAAAGCCTGGCCGGCGGCAATGACGAGAACCCCGAAATTTCCACTCTGCGCGGTGAACGCGCGCAATGGCTGCGCGACGCTATTCTGCGCCTTCCCCCGGCCTATCGGCTGGTGCTGGTCCTGCGCGACATGGAAGAACTTTCCGACGAGGAAGTCGCGAAGATCACTGGCATGCGCGCCGGAACAGTGCGCGTGCGCCTGCACCGCGCCCGCCTCTATTTGCGCAACGAACTGGCGCGCCGGGGCGCGTTCCAGCCAACTCCGGCACGGCGCAGGAAAGCGCCCGCCAAGGCTGAAGAGAAACCGCGCCGCTGCCGTGAGCTCTTTGCCGCTCTTTCTGACTACCTGGACGAGAAACTCGATGATTCCATGTGTGACAAGATGCGAGCGCACATGGGGGACTGCCGGCCCTGTCAGGCCTTCCTGGCCACGCTGGAGCAAACTATCGCGCAATGCCGGGAAACCCCCGGAGCCTGTCCCGACCGCGGCAAGGCGGAAAAGATTCGCCGAGCCCTGCTGGCGAAATTTCCACAAGAGGCAGATCCTTCGCCGCGCTCCTTCACTAAAGCGCGGTCGCGCAGCTCAGGATGACACGCTGCAGCAATGTTACTGCGCAGGTGAAGCTGCACCTCTCCCGAAAAAGCCATCCGCCGGGGCAACTTGCAACCTGCGTCCTGAAATCGCACACTGGTAAGGTGAAAGTATTTGCCCAGTTCATAGCCGCGGCCACTGACGTCACTCATTTCCCAGCACCCGGGCCGCCGGAGATCGCTTTTCTCGGGCGTTCCAACGTGGGCAAATCCAGCGTCATCAATTCCCTTCTTGGCCACAAGGTAGCGCGCACCAGTTCCACCCCAGGCCGCACCCGCGGCATTAATTTTTATGCCATCCGCTGGCCCGGGCGTCCGCGTCCAGACCTCTACTTCACTGACTTGCCTGGCTACGGCTACGCCAAGGTGCCGCACGAGCTCTCCGCCGGATGGCACAAATTTATCGAGCCTTATCTCAAGGAACGCCCCAACCTTGCGCTGTGCATTTCGCTGGTGGATCCCAACATTCCGCCCCAGCCCGGCGACCGGCAGCTGTGTGAATTCCTGCACGCCTTCAGCCGTCCGCATCTGGTAGTAGCCACCAAAGCGGACCGCATTTCCAGAAACCAGCTGCAGCCCTCGTTGCAGAGGCTCAAAGAGGCGCTGGGCGCGGAACACATCCTGAGCTACTCCGCCCGCACAGGTGTGGGCCGCGACGAGCTTTGGAAACAGATTCGCCGGGCGATGGGAGGCGAGTCGTCAATCGCAGAGCCACCGTCCCCGTTGGCTGATTCCATTGGGCGCACGCCGAGTCCTTCGTAATCTGCTCCCTTTTCTCAAAAACCCCAACATGGCCGTGATCCAACTTGCGCCCCCCACATGGAGTCGCGTAGCGAACAAGGCCTGGGGATAGGAGTTCAGTTCACAGAATTTGAAAGCGGCTCGCGTGAGTTCCTGCAGCAGGTAATTGACCAACTCAGTCCGCCTAAATCGACCGGCCAGCCGCAGCTCTCGACTCAGCCTGAGTTGGCGGGCAGCGCTCAAGCTTTGCTGGCCGCCTTGCGCGACCACTTCGAAGGCAACAACGCGTTAACCAGCCGAGGATTTGAAGCTATTGTGAAAGCATTGGGCGAGAAAAAACTGGCGCCCAGGCCGGCGGCCACCGTGCCCGCCAAACCTGCCTAACGCGCTCCGCGGGAATTTGCAGCAGCAATTTCCTTAACTGCTTGCCGGAAATAATCCAAGGACAACTTTAAACCAGTCGCCA
>DATFDP010000195.1:0-27154 GCA_035252015.1 Terriglobales bacterium | reverse complement strand
TTCAACATGATGAAGCCTGGTCCACGGCCAAAGTTGCGCGGCAACAAAGGCTCGCCAGGCTTGGGATCGGGGTCGAGCAAACCGTAGGCGGTGGAGATAACTCCGGGCTGGTTGGGATTGCTGGCGATGCCGGGACGGCCGTTAAAGAGGGTATCGCCGTAAAGATCGCGACCGGCCGTGATGTCGAAGGGCGGGCCCCGAGCGAATGGTAATGAAGGGGCTAATCCGCCAATTCCAGCGTTCGAAGGAGCCACCCACCATTGCTTCATTTCGTATGTCGTCTAAGGAGGGGCCATATTCCCCGACGTAGTTGTAAGGATTGGCGGGCGAGGTGTTCAGGCCGTCAGTATTGCCGAGTGCGCGGTTGTAGCCGTAGTTGGCAAAGAGGGAGAAACCGGCGTTGAGCTGGGAGCGCAGGTTGGCCATGAACTGGTTCTGATTGTAGAGGCCATCAGAAACCATGGCGAAGACCGGGTCAGGATGGCCAAGAGGAAATACCCCGCTGCCCGGCACGGCAGGATTAAAGGTTCCAGGCAGGGGCGCATTCCTGTCTTCGGTGCGCAACTGGTGGAGGCCGTGAGAATTAGCGTAGGTGAGGGCCAGCGTGGTGCCACGCGCGAGCTGGTGCTCGAGGCTGACGCTGGACTCCACAGTGTAGGGCGCCCGCAGCGCCGGGCTGAGTTCCTGGATGCTGCTGGCCAGCCTCGCCGGCTCCGCCGTTCCCAGGCGGAGCCGGCATTTTTTATGACCGCTTCGCCCTCACCGATATCCTGACCACGCGCCTCTACAACGGTGTGACGCAACAGCAATTTGTGATCAGGCTGCAGATGAAGAGAACAAGAACACAACACGAGCGGGGACGACGAGACCTTTCGGTCGACCTGTAAGCTCCTTCTCGCATCATCGCTGGCGCTAGTTTGCTGGTGCCGCTTTCCAACGGTCTGCAAGTTTTCATTATTGCATCCCAGAGATGAAGCATGGCTGAATGGGAAGGTTTACAAAATTCGAGCCCTGTACAAAGGTTAGCAGGCTGGCGTAGCCTGATTGCCTTCCCGCCGGGGGAAGGCAATCTTGGGAATTGGTGGAGGTCAGGCCGGTGACCTACTGCACTAAATGCGGCGCGCAAGTGCCGGAGACGGCGCATTTCTGCCAGATATGCGGGCAGCCGCAAGCGGGAGCGGGCCCAGCTCCGGCAACGCCTACGCCGGTGCCGCAAGCGCAATCGGGGCTCTCTGAAAATACGGCGGCGCTGCTCAGCTACGTGCTTGGCTGGCTGACCGGCATTATCTTTTATCTCATTGACCACCGGCCTTACGTGCGCTATCACGCCGCGCAGTCCATCGTGACTTTTGGCGGGCTACACATCATCCGCGCGATTGTTGCGGTTGTGTTTGGGGTTGGCTGGTGGTGGGGCGGAGGATTTGGAATGCACTGGGGCGGCGGCCTGCTAATTCTCTGGGCCCTGGGTTTGCTGACCCTGGTGCTGTGGATTTTCTGCATGATCAAGGCCTACGAGGGGGAGCGCTTCAAGCTGCCCATTGCCGGCGATATCGCCGAGGGCCTGTTGCGCTAGCATCCAATAGACGCCTAGCATCATTTTCCAAAAAGAAACCGGCGTTTTGAACGCCGGTTAAGACTCGCAACTAAGCAACCCTTTAGTGTGGTTGGGACATATTGCAAAACTCGGAGACCTTCTCCAGGTTGCTGACCTGGAAGTGCGGTCCGCTGTTGGCCGCCGATGCGGTATTAGCGCCGGTCTGCCCGGCTGGGTTCGCCTGGCTTGGCGTGGTTCCCGGTTGCGACTGCGCGGTGGCGCCCGGCTGCGACCCTGTGGTGCCGGTTGAGCCATAAGGCGTGCCGCCGGTGGTTGACCCCTGAGTTGCTGGAGTAGTGGCCGCCGCTCCAGATGCAGTCGCGCCGGCAGCGCCGCTGGCGCCCGCTGAGCTGGCGCTGGTTTGCGCGCCAGTGATCTTCACTTGCTGGCCAACGTGATCGCCAAGCAGGGAACCGTCGCCGGCGAGGGCGTAGACCTGGCCGGATTTGGTGGTCAGGCTGTACTCACCGGGCGTGCCGCTCAGGCAGCCTTCGATGGTCTGGCTGGCTCCGGCCGGCGCCTGCGGCGTGGAACCTGCCTGCGCTCCGGCGGGCTGATTCGCCGCTCCGGTTGAAGGAGTTGCGGGATTGGTTTGTGTATTAGGCGAAGTTGAGGGCGTGGCGGGATTGGCCTGGTTTTGCTGAGCCCCGGGAGCTTCCCCGTTGGCTGTTCCCGGTTGTGACTGTGGATTCTGCGCCGCCCCGCTACTCTGGGACGTGGAACTGTTTTGTGAGGGTGATTGTGTCGGCGTGCCCGCCTGGGTACCCGCGGTCTGTGCGACTACCCAGACAGCGGAGAGCAGCAGGACAGCCATCAAGAAAACTGCTTTTCGCATAAGCACCTCCGAGCATTCGGCTGCGTTTCCAGCCCACTGCAGTAATTAGAGAGGGAAAAAGGCTGCGGTGTTTGCTGCCCTCGCCCGGGTGCCTGGTGGGCCAGATTCCTGTACGCGGGCAGGTTACTCGGACCTGCTTCTGCCTTATGGTGTGGTCTAGGCGGCAAACGCTATCTTTTGGTGCACACGTGCCGTGAGTAGGTGGCGTTAAGATGAGGCGATTAGCCGAAATACGACTTCAAGTCGGGGATCCGGCCGCAAGTTGCATTATTTGCCTTTCTGGTGAGCCGGGAATAACGCCGGTTAGATGTGCTTCTATGACAATCTCATCCTGCTGATTTTTGAAGATCGCCTCCGCCTTGGCCCTGTTACGGTCATCAAGTTCGGTGATGGCGAGAGAACATTCGATTGTATCGCCGAAATACACCGGCTTTCTGAAGCGGAAATTCATTCCGGAGGCGAGCCAGCCAATTTCTCCGCCAATCTCGGTGAGCAGGCTGGCCACGAGAAGCCCATGACAAATCCGCCCACGAAAGTTCTTCAGCTCCGCAAACCGATCATTAAAGTGCACCGGGTTATAGTCTCTGCTGATATCGGCGAAGGCCTTCGTATCCTGCTCTGTAAACGTGCGCGATACCGTAAACGAGTCACCAGGTTTCAAGCCTGCAATCGCTTTTTGCCGGATGTATGACATGGGATACAGTTCTCCGCCTGCGTGGATGGAAATTTGAGCGATTCTCAGGGGCTAGGCCCGGAACCTCACGTTTTCGCGCGTAAGTTGGTCTGCCTTCATAGCCTTTCCTCTTTATGGTCAGAATGTCGCTCGCGGTTGGATTCTAGTTTTTGTCCGGCCACGTCGCTGTCGGCAACCTGACCGCGCGCCCGCTGCGCAGGGATTCCCGCGCCACGTCGAGAATTTCCACCACCTGCACGTTCAGTGGCGCGGCGACGGGGTTCTCTACAGGCTTGTTGTGCAGAATGCAATCCACAAGGTAACTGATGGGATTGCTGCTTTCGTGCGGCACGGGTGCAAGCGCTAGAGGCTTCCCTTCCAAGGGCAAATCGTCCGCACCTGCGGGTCGCGACAGCAATTCGTGCTGGGTGGCCAGCAGGCTGCCCTTGGGACCGAATACCTGCACCCGATCCATGTTGTAGGGCCAATCCCAGGAAGGCTCGAGAATGGCAACGCCATCAGGATATTCCAGGATGATAGTGGCATCGTCTTCCACTTGGCTGTGCTGCTGCGTCTTCAGTCTTTCGGCAGTGGCGAACACTCGTGTGGGGCGGCCTTTGAGCCACAAAGCCCACTCCGCGCCATAACAGCCAAAATCCATGAGGGCCCCGCCCCCGTTCTTCACCGGGTCGTAGAGCCAATCGGCAAATTCTTTTGAGACGCCGATCTCCTTCGGCCCCTGGTGCCCATATTGCACAATGATCTTCTGCACCGGCCCCAGTTCGCCGCTATGAACGCGATGGAAAAGCTCGTGGGTGGGCCCTACCCAGGCATTCCAGTAGTTGACCATCAGTTTGATTCCGGACTGCCGCGCCAGGCGTTCCATTTCCCGCGCGTCCGCGGCATTGGTGGCCATGGGTTTCTCGGTGGAGTAGCTGATGTGCCGCCGGGCGCAGGCGCGCAGGATTTCCAGATGGCGGTCGGTCTCCGTGGTCACGATCACGGCTTGTGGCTTGGCTTCGTCCAGCATCTTCACATAGTCTGAATAGAACTTCACGCTGTTCTGAACCTGCGCCTTGGCCTTCTGCACCAAGCCAGGATGCGGATCGGCGATAGCCACCAACTCGGCCTGCGGCTCCCTGGTAATGTCCTTGAGCAGTCCCCAGACGTGATCGTGGTCCAGGCCGATGATGGCAAGGCGCACTTTGGCTGCGGCAAAAGCCGATAATGGAGTGAGCAACAATAGCGCGATGATGAAGAGTACTCTGATCGTTCTGGTTTTCGATTGGCGCAAGGCGGCTCTCCGGATTTTTTGAATACTCGGTTAAGAAGGTACGCAATTACTCAACTGCCCAGCCCGGCCTCCCTTGACCTTTGCGCCAGGTGGGCATAGGCGATGGCCAGCATCTGGTTCTGATCCAGCTGAAAATCATTGGGTTCAAAGGCAAATTGTGTGCGCGCCGGAATCTTACCGCCCTCCTCGAAAAACAGGCGCTGCACGTCACCGGCAAACTCGGGACGTTGCGCGATTTTGGTGCGCAGGTATTCCATGCCGTGAGTCAGGTGGCGGCCTTCGTCGGCGCGGATCAGGCGAATTCCCTGCAGCAGGCGGGGAAAAATTCCCCGAGTTCCCAGCATCTCCTCGAAGTAGTCATAGCCGCTCACCGCCATCAGCCCTTCGACCACACCCATGTAATGGGCCACGCCCAGCAGTAACGCGCGCTCCAATGCTTCGTCGTTTCCCTCCAGGACAGCCCGGCCGATGGCCCGCGCTCGTTCTCGCAATTCGTCCACCAGCACACCACGGTAGGAATCCACCAGGTAGGCGCCCGTGTCCACTTTTCCGAACACTTCCCGGAAGTAGAGCTCGAAGAATTCCGCGTGCTTGACCTCTTCCAGAAGTTGGGTGGCCAGGAACATCCGCCGGTCGGGCTCGGGCATGCCGGCTACAAAGAAGGGCAGCGTCTCGGCCACGCTGGTCTCGCCTTCGAAAAACAAGGAGCAGACCTTTACCAATTGCTCGCGCTGGCCGGGCGTGAGGCGCTCCCAGTCGGCACGGTCTTCCGCCACCGGAATCTGTTCCGGATCCCATGTGCCCTGGCGCTTGGCCATGCTATAGAGCTCGCGCGCCGACTTGACCCCATGCGCCGCACCTGCCATACCGCACCTCCGCTAGGTTGCGGGTCAGCATTGTAGGACAAGGCCGGCGATTGGCACATTTCTTTGTGTGGATATCTATCAGCCGCGTAAACCGCGCAACCTCTTCCCCCCGTGATCTATTTTCACGGTGGAGGCTGGATAGGGTGCATGGACCGGAATACAAATTCGATATCAGCAAGATGGTGCCGGCAGGAGCCTCCGCCGGCGGCCACCGGCGCTGATGGCGGGCATGGCTCCTGCTTCCCGGGCTTTTGCTGGCGAAGTATGGCATCCTGGGAGTGACCGCCAAGCCGCACTAGAAGTTCAAGTCAGTGCTGAGCGCCGGCGCATCGCAAATTGCTCACAATGCCTTGCCCGTGCCAGGCGGCCACCACCACAAAGGGTACGCGCCACAGCCGAGCGTGCTTTCGGTGCATGAGCCAGCCCACCAGTTCCGGCCCGGCATCAATCGCCAGCCCTTCTCCATAGAAACGAACCCGGCCGGGATAGTTGCTGAACAAGGGATTGCTCTCACGGCAACCATTCGGACGCTGCACGGCGCGCGCGCTTTCATAATCAGCCGCAGCCAATAGAACATTCATGATTACGTACTTCGCAACGCCCCCGGCTTTCTTTGGCACGCTATCGGCGCCCGCCGATGTAGCTAAGGAAACCAATATGCCCAGAACCGCCAACACGCCCGCCCCACGCCTCGCCATTTTCGGCCCCATGCCTGGCGAGTTGGAACGTGTGGCTTAGGAGTGAGTTGCCAGCCTGAGCGCGCCTGCGCCGCACAAAACAGAGTTGCGGGATGGAGTTTTGCCGGCGTGGGGAGGAGTTAGCTATGCCAACTCGAGCTCAATTTTCTTGGCGGCTGCATCCAGCCGGGCAATGCGGAACTGGCGGATCTGGCCGGGAGCCGGTTCCGGCTTGGCGGCGCCGGGGACAGGCCCGCCCTTCCACCGCGCCTGCAGCATCGAGCTCAGCGAGGCCAAATCAACTTTGGTTTCAACAAGCGGAACTTCTTTTGCAGCGTTCTGCGCCGCCACCCGGCAGGTGGCCTGGATGCCTTCGCCCAATTCCACGCGCGCCTGCCCGCCGGCAAGCTCCACCAGGCGTCCGGTCACAACATCGCCGGCGCGATGCTCGGCAAGATACTCGTCAATGCTTGTGGGCGCCATCTGCTTGATGCTGAGCTTGATCTGGCGCTTGTCGCGGTCCACGGCCAGCACTTGTGCCTTGACGATCTGCCCCACCTTGAAAACATCCTGGGGATGGTTGATACGCTTTTCGGAGCTGATTTCGCTGACGTGGATCATGCCTTCCACGCCCTCGGCAATCTGCACAAAGGCGCCAAACTTGGTGAGGCTGGTCACGGGGCCTTCTATCCCCGAACCCGCGGCCAGGCGCTGCGCCACATCCGCCCAGGGATCGCCGAGCGCCTGCTTGAGGCCCAGTGAGATGCGCCGTTCCGCCGCATTCACGCCGAGAATCACCGTTTCCACGGTTTCCCCCGTCTTGAGCACATCGCTGGGCTTTTTGACCTTTTTGACCCAGGACATTTCGGAAACGTGGATCAACCCCTCCACGCCGGGCTCCAACTCGACGAAAGCTCCAAAGTCCATCAACCGTGTCACAGTTCCTCGCGCCCGTTCCCCCAGCCTGTACTTCTGCGCTGCGATGTCCCAAGGATTGGGCTGGAGCTGTTTCATGCTCAAAGAAATGCGCTGCTTCTCGGGGTCAACTTTGAGCACCACCGCTTCAATTTCATCGCCCACGGAAAGCACGTCGGCGGGATTGCTGAGGCGCTGCCAGGAGATGTCGCCTACGTGCAGTAAACCATCCACGCCCCCAATGTCCACGAAGGCGCCGTAATTGGTCAAGCTGCGCACCACCCCCCGCACCTGCTCACCTTCCCTGATTTCGCCATAGCGCCGCTCGCGGGCCGCTCCGGCTTCCTCTTCGGCGATGATGCGGCGGTCCACCACCACGTTTTCGTCGGCGGCGTCGAGCTTGGTAATGCGGCAGCGGATTTCCTGGTCTACCAGCTTTTCCAGGTCGGCGGCGTCGCGCACGCCGCTACGCGAAGCAGGCAGGAACGCGCGCACTCCCACGTCCACGGTCAGCCCGCCCTTCACGGCTCCTGTCACCGTGCCCACGATGGTAGTTTTCTCGGCGAAGGCTTTTTCCAGCTCTTCCCAGCTGGTGGGCCGGCCAACCTTGCCGCGGGTGAGCTCGTAGTACCCCTCTTGGTTGCGACCCTTAATGCTTACTGGGAACTTGTCGCCTGGCTTCGGCGACTGGCGGTCATTCTGAAACGCCGTCAGGGGGAGAATGCCTTCGGTCTTGAAGCCGATATCTATGTAAACCGAGTCGGCGGAAATGGCAATTACCGTGCCTTCGCGGGCCTTACCTGCTTCCGGCTTGCGCTTGTGGCTGCGTTCGTATTGAGAAAAAGCCTCTTGAAACGATTCCGAGGTCTCTTCAGCAGTTTTGGATTCGGGAGTATCGGGACTGGACATGCGCAGGCGGAACCCTGGTTGAAGGTGATGCGCTTTAGGATAACACCAGAAGCGAGGGTGCGGCTTCAGCCCTGCTATTTCACAAAGCGCAGCGCGGCGGAATTCATGCAATAGCGCAGGTGGGTAGGCGGCGGGCCGTCGTCAAACACGTGACCCAAGTGTCCGTCACATAGCGTGCAGCGGACTTCGGTTCTTTCCATGCCCAGGCTGTTGTCGTTTCCGGTGCGGACATTTTCCTGGGCAATAGGCGCCCAAAAGCTGGGCCAGCCGGTACCGGAATCGAACTTGGTCTGGGAGCTGAACAGCGCGTTGTCGCAGCAAATACAGCGAAAGAGCCCGGCTTCGTGCAAGTTCCAATACTGGCCGGTGAAGGCAAGTTCGGTGCCGGCCTGGCGGGTGATTTCGAACGCCGCCGGCGAAAGCTGCCTGCGCCACTCTTCTTCGCTCTTGATAACTTGCGGAACCCGGACTTTTCCCAGCCGCTTGCCGGCATCCGAGAAGCGCACGATGGTGACATCCCGCGCCGCTTGCGGCGCAGATTTTGCCTCCACCGACGAAGAACTTCCCTCCCAAGACCAGACAGCCAGGCCTGCGATGGCAGAGACCGAGCCCAGGAGAAAAGCACGCCGCCCCAGTCTGTTGCGTCCGGGGTTCGCAGGGGAATCACTTGTGTTCATACGGTCCCTTCATTATTTCTCAACGTAAAGACTGGGAAATTGTTCCCGCAAATGCGCCAGCTTAGGCAGATCGTTGATCACGATATAAGGGCTGTCGGGATGTCGCTGCAAGTAATTCTGGTGGTAGGCCTCCGCGGGATAAAAAGCCTTAAGCGGAACCACTTGCGTGACGATCGGCCCACTGAACGCCTTCACTGCGCCAAGCTGGGCAATGTAGCCCTCAGCAATACGCTTCTGCTCCGCATCAGCATAGAAGATCACCGAGCGGTACTGAGTTCCGTAATCCGGTCCCTGGTGGTTCAGTTCGGTGGGGTCGTGCGCCACGGAAAAGAAGACTTGCAACAACTGCCCATAGCTGATTTGCGAAGGGTCGTAGGTGACCTTTACCGACTCGGCGTGCCCGGTGCTGCCCGTGCTGACCACTTCGTATTCTGCCGCTCCCGCCGCGCCACCGGAATAGCCGGAAGTCGCGCTTATAACTCCGCGCACGTGCTGAAACACGCCTTGCACGCCCCAGAAGCAGCCTCCAGCCACCACCGCGGTCTCCTGCCCCTTAGCCTTGGCCAAAGGAGCATCCACCTTGGGATTGGGCAGGGGTGCTCCGCCTCCGTGCACAGCCGGAGCGGCGTGCGTGAGGATTACAAAAATCGCGGCAAGCATTAACAAGCCCCCTACAGCTGATTGCGGTGAAAATTTGCCGGGCTCAAACATGGGAGCCTCCTCTCATGCCGGGCTAAATATTGGAGTGCCTGCTTTCACCGGAAGCAACATTTTTTCTGAGAACCGGGGGAACCGCTCAGCCGGCAAGGGCTTAGCCGGCAACGCCGCACTGGGGACAGCGGCAATTCTCCGCATGTGTCCCCCCGGGCACGCGGCAGAGGGCGCAGCGGCAATCGTTACTGTGCTCTCCCCCGTACATGCCGCAGGCCTCGCACAGACAATCCTGGGTGTGCTTGCCTCCAGGTTGCGCGCAAACCGGACAAACGCAGCCCTGCGCATGCTGGCCGCCAAATTTGTAAGGTGGCGCGGCCGGACCCGCTGCTGCGACCGGCCCCGTGCGCTTAGTCCGCGATGCAACAAATTGTGCTATGGCTTCGCGCTGCTGCGGAACGAGCTTCAGGAATTCAAAACCATGCCGCACCTGGGAACTGTACTTGGTCAGGGAGCGGATGTGCAGGGGCGTTTCGTCAGGCGGCAAAGAAAACTGCAATTCCACTATTTGTTCCGCAGGACACAGGTTGGTGAGCGTAGCGCCCAGGCCGCCCTCGCTGATGTCTATGATTCGCCCGGTTATGAATCTTCCGGCGCCCAGGGAAACCAGCACGGGCGCGTCAAGGGCGATGCGCTCATGCCTGCGTTTTGCCTTCCACTGACCCGCAGCAGCAGCTTGCGCGCCGTAATTCGGCACATCTGACTTCTTATCCATACAGCTACTGGCGAAGAGCTTACCATGGCGACCAGCGCGATCCCGCGCGGAATGATAGCTATCGGCGGCAGTTGGAAGGTATCGAGCGCGGTAGGCGTCCGCTATTCGTAGCGCAAGGCCACGATGGGATCTACCCTGGCAGCGCGCCGTGCCGGTATGTAACTGGCCAAGATGGCCACCGCCGCCATCACCAAAACCATGGCCAGCAGCGTGAGGGGGTCAAACGCGCTCACTTCAAAAAGCTGGCTGGAGAGCGCTTGGGCCAGGGCGAAAGCCACCACTAAACCTGCCGCCACACCTGCCGCCAACAGCCGCAAACCTTGCCCCACGACCATGCTCAGAACTTCCAGGCGGCGCGCTCCCAGAGCCATGCGGATGCCGATCTCCTGCGTGCGCAGGGCCACCGAGTAGCTGATAATGCCGTAGAGCCCGAGTGCGGCCAGCAGCAGCGCGATTACCGCGAACGTCCCCAGCAGCGTAACCGCGAAGCGCCGCGGCCCCAGAGAATCCGCGACTCGCTGCTCCATGGTCTGCAAGTCGTAAGCCGCCGCCTGGCTGGGGTCAACATCTTTGACCGCCTGGCGAATGGTGCTAGCCAAAGCTGCGGGATCTCCGGTTGTGCGCGCCACCAGGAACCCGCTGGGCGCGCCCGTCTGCAGTAGGGAGTAGTACCGCATGCCCTTGCCCGATTCGCCTACCAGGGCGGAGCGTTTGCTGTGCGCTACGACCCCGATAATGGCCGCCCAGGCGCTGCCCATGCTCAGGCTGTTGTACCGAATGCGTTGTCCCACGGGGTTCTGGTTGGGCCAATACTGGTTCGCCAGGTTGGTATCAATGACGACCGCCAGCGGGCCGCCTTGCCGGTCCTGGGCGCTGAAATCTCGGCCGCTGAGCAACGGAATATGCATAGCGGAGAAGAATCCCGGCGTGACCCGCCCTATGTTGCTGTGCGGGCCGGGGTCGCCGGGAGCGACTGGCCGCCCCTCGATTTCGAATGATGAGGCATCGCCGCTGTTGGAAAACGGCAGATCAGCCACCGCCCCCTCCGCCTGCACCCCCGGTTGGCGGCTTAGCCTTTGTGTAACCTGTTCATAAAAAGAGACCTGCTTGGCCCGATCTTTATAGGCGGTGGGAGAAAGCGAGACCGCCGCAGTCATCAATCCGTGGCTATCGAATCCAGGGCTGACTTCCTGCATCCGCGCCAGACTGCGCAGAAACAACCCCGCGCCCACCAGCAAAACCAGCGCAAGCCCTACTTCCGCAACCACCAGGGCGGAACGCAGACGCTGCCGACCACGCCCGGCGGTGTTAGACCGTCCGCCCTCTTTGAGAAATTCGAAATCGCTCACGCGAGCGATCTGCCAGGCCGGCGCCACGCCAAACAGGACCGCGGCGACTACTCCCACCGCCAACGTGAACAAAAGGACATTCGTATCCATGGGTATGGCGAGGTTGCGGATGGTGTTATCTGGGGCGAGGCCACGCAAAGCGTCCACCGCGCTGAACGCCAGTCCCAGTCCCAGTATGCTGCCGCCTGCCGACATCAGCAGGCTGTCGGCCATGGTTTGGCGGATCAGATGCGATGGGCGGGCGCCGAGGGCGCAACGAATGGCCAGTTCGCGAGAGCGCCCCGAAGCCCGCGCCAGCATCAAACCCGCCACGTTGGCGCAGGTAATCAGCAGCACGAAGCCCACCGCGCCCAGCAGGACCAGCATGGGTGTGCGCAGATCGCCGTAGATAAACTCGATCAGGGGCAGAGCGAACATGCCCCAGTTTGAGTCCTTGGCGTAGGCTGCTGCCCGCCCTGGCTCAACCGACTGCTGCGCCAACACCTTCACAAACGCTTCCGCCTGTTCGATCGGAACACCGGGCCTAACTCGGGCTACAGCGAAGTACCTTTCGTTGAAGCGGTTATCCGGCCCAAATTCCGAAGGCGGCAGCCCCAGGGGCACCCAGATTTGCGCCTGATTGGGCCAGTCAAATCCTGGGCCCATCACGCCTACTACTCGGTAAGCCTCAGAATTGAGCTGAATAGTCTGACCCACAATGGCAGAGTCGCCGCCGAATACCCGCTGCCACGTTTCATAGGAAAGGATCGCCTCGTGGTTGGCCCCTGGCTGGTCTTCCTCCGGACGAAAATCCTCTCCCAGAATCGGGCGCGCGCCGAAGGTCTGCAGCCATTGCGAGGAAACATTCGCGCCCAGCAGGCGCTCCGGCATGCCATTGCCGACGTAGTTGTAGTCCCCAGGAGTGGCCACCGCGGCGGAAGAAAACATCTGCTTGCTGTCGCGGATATTGGCGAAGTCCGGCAGCGAGACCTCAATGCTTCTCAGGTTGAGCTTGTCATATTTGGCGCGGATGGCCAGCAGCCGGCCCGCATCGGAAACTCCCGCGGGATGGAAGAATAGCCCATTGATCACGCTGAAGATGGCGGTATTAGCCGCGATACCCAACGCCAGAGTCAGCACGGCAACAATGGTGAATCCAGGTGTCTTGGCCAGCCGCCGGATGCCGAATTGCAATTCCTGCCAGAACATGCGGTTCCTTGGGCGGACAGGCCGGCCCCGGAAGTCTGCGGGCAAGATGCGGGCCAAGTTCGGAAACCATCTAATCCTTTGATTATAAAAGTGCTTTCGAACATTTCCTGACTTGTCGAGTGTCCGGTTGCGAACAGTGGTGTGCGGAAATGAACGGTGGGATTAGACGACTGGAATTGTTGGCCGTCTAAGTTCTGTGTGAGTTATGGCCGAACGCGTGGTCTGACCTCCACCAGCACATGGTAACGACCCCGGACGTGCCGCTCAGTTCTGTAGTACGGAGGAACAGGGGCATTGGTAATTGCTGGGTTAGTGTTCACATTTTGGGAACATTTCGTGACACGAGATGAATTTGTGTAGAATGCGGGAAGCTGCTCAAGAGCCTCGAGTATTTTCAGCACTCATGCCGGTCCAAAGAGATCAAGTAGGCACAGCATCATGGCACAGATTAGTCATCTGCCTGGCCATGGCGACCTTGCTGCTGGGCGGCATCCGGCTGCATGCACTGCACTTTACCTCGGTCGCCGATGCGGCCATTAGCTCCAACCATCAGTCGGCCAAGCGGCAGAGTTTCGATAGCGACGCACGGTACTGCGTAGCGCCGCCTCGGATTTTCGCCTTCGAACCGGTACCGGCGGCATTTTTCCGCACCATCCAGGTTCCGGATGTCTTTCTTCCAGCCCTACCCGACGGCTCTTACTTCAACCGTCCTCCTCCGTCGGCTTAGTAAATCCCGTTTCCCAAACCGGCCCTTTGTATCGCTGTGATTGCGCCGCGCTAAGCGCGCAAGCAGGCTCTCACTCGCGGCCCTTCCCTTCAGGAATGCTGTGGGACTTAGAGACTCGGGAGGATTGTTTGAAACGCAAGCTTTTGCTGATCGTCGCCGGCGCGGCGCTCCTGGTGATCGCCGCCGTGTCTACATTTACCGTTCGCGCCAAAAACCAGCCCGACGTACCGGCCCCATCGCCGCTCTTGCGGCCGGTGGCTGTCGCCCGGGTGCAGCGCGCCCCTCTTACCCAGACGCTGGTTCTTTCCGGCGAATTCAAGCCCTTCCAGCAAGTGGATGTGCACGCCAAAGTCGCGGGCTACATCCGCCACATTTATGTGGACGTGGGCGACAAGGTGAAAAAGGGCCAGATTCTGGCCATCCTCGAAGTCCCGGAGTTGAGCGCGCAACTGCTGGCGGCCGAGGCTGCCGTGCGCCGTGCCGAGGACAGCATCCGGCGCGCCCAGAACGAGGTAGTGCGCGACAAGTCTTCCCACCAGGCTACGCACCTCGACTACAACCGCTTGAAGCAAGCTTCCCTCGAGCGTCCCGGGTTGATCGCGCAGCAGGAACTCGATGACGCTTTCGCTAAGGACCAATCGGCGGAAGCGCAGGTGGACGCCGCGGAAGCCAGCTTGTCGGCGGCCAAAAACGAATTAGGCATCGCCCAGGCCGACCAGAAGCGCCTGCAGGCCATGGCCGATTACACGCGCATTATTTCGCCCTTTGACGGCGTGGTCACCAAGCGCTACGCCGATACCGGCGCCCTGGTTCAAGCCGGCACCGCTTCCAGCACCCAGGCCATGCCGGTGGTGACTATCGCGGAATACGAGAAGCTGCGGCTGGTCCTGCCCGTGCCCGAAGACGCTGTGCCCGCCGTCCATCTCGGCAGCCTGGTGGATGTGAACGTCCTCGCCCTGCATCGCCATTTTGTCGGCAAAGTGGCGCGCTTCGCCGATGCTCTCGACCTGCAGACCCGCACTATGCACACCGAGGTGGATGTGAAAAACCCTAACGGCACCCTGGTAGAGGGAATGTATGCCGATGTCAGCCTGGTGTTGCACCAGCTCAAGGGTGCGCTGACGGTTCCCATCCAGGCCGTCACCCGCAACGGCAATCTAGCCACGGTTCTGCTGGTTGATCCTCACGACCGCATCGAGCCCCGCCAGGTACAGCTGGGCATGGAAGGCCCGAACCGCGTGGAAGTAATTTCCGGGCTCGATTCCAGCGACCGCGTCGTGATTGGCAACCCCAGTGATTTTCATCCTGGCGAGAAAGTGCGGCCCAAACCGTTCCAGGAAGCAGCCAAGAGCGAGGAGTTCTGATGTCGAAGTTCGCCCTGAAGTATCCCTACTTCATCATAGTGGCCTGCCTGATGATTTCCATCGTGGGCACCACCATGCTGGTGCGCATGCCGGTGGACCTGTTCCCGCCCATTAACATCCCGGTGGTCGTTGTGGCCACCTTCTACTCCGGCATGGCGCCTGAGGAAATCGAAACCGACATCACCGGCCGCTTCGAGCGCTTCTTCACCCTGGGCAGTGGGATAGACCACATCGAATCGCGCTCGCTACCGGGCGTCAGCCTCATAAAAATTTATTTTCAGCCGGGCACCAACTCAGATTCTGCCCTCGCCGAAATTTCCAATCTCGCCATGGCTGACCTGCGCAAGCTTCCTCCCGGAACTCTGCCCCCGGTGGTGCTCAAATTTGACGCCTCCAGCTTGCCGGTGTGCCTCGTAACCCTTAAAGGCCAGGGGCTTAACGAAACCAAGTTGCGCGATCTTGGCCAGTATGAAGTTCGCGATCAGATGGCCAACGTGCCCGGCGCTTCCGTCCCGCAGCCGTTTGGCGGCAAGTACCGCCAGATTATGGTCTATGTAGACCCGCTTAAGCTGGAAGCCCACCAGCTCAGCGTCATGGACGTGGTGCGCACGGTCAACAACAGCAACCTGATTCTGCCCGCCGGTGACGTCAAAATCGGCCCCACCGATTACAACCTCTACACCAACGCCCAGGTGCCTGATACGCAGTATCTGAATCACTTGCCGCTCAAGAGCGTAGGCAACAATCGTTCGGTGATGGTGGCCGATGTGGGCAAGGCAGAAGACGCCCACTCCATTCAGACCAACATAGTGCGCATTGACGGCCAGCCCTCGGTTTATCTGCCCGTGCTGAAGCAAGGCGGCAACACCAACACCATCGCCGTCGTTAATGGCGTGAAGAAAGTGCTGGCCAACCTGACCGATGTGCCCAAACAGCTGGTAGCCAAGGTCGTCTTCGACCAATCGGTCTTCGTGAAAATGGCCATCGAGAACCTGATTCACGAAGGCCTGATCGGGCTGGTGCTCACGGGAATCATGATCCTGCTTTTTCTTGGCAGCATGCGCGCCACTGCCGCCGTGTTCCTGTCCATTCCGCTGTCGGCACTGGCGGCGTTCCTGGCCATCAGCCTGGGCGGGGGTACGGTCAACACCATGGTGCTGGGCGGTCTCGCGCTGGCCTTTTCCCGCCTGATTGATAACTCGGTGGTGGTGCTGGAAAACATTTTCCGACACCTCGAGATGGGCGAATCGCCCGAAGTGGCCGCCGAAATCGGCGGAAAGGAAGTAAACGTGGCTGTGTTGGCCGCCACTTTGGCCACCGCCGTTGTCTTCTTCCCGGTGGTGTTCCTCTACGGCGTCAGCAAATTCCTTTTCACGGCACTGGCCAGCGCGGTGGTGCTCTCGCTGTTTGCTTCCTACTTTGTTGCCATGACCGTGGTGCCGCTGTTCTGCGCCAGGTTGATTCGCGGCCCGCATCTGGTCGAAGAGCACGAAACTCCCGGCGGCTTCTTCGGCAAAATCATCCGTGGCTTCAATCGTTATTTCGACCGCGTTCTCAGCGAATACGACCGCACCCTGGCCAAGTCGCTGCTTAAACCTGCCGCCACCACGCTGGGCCTGGCCGGCGTCTCGCTGATGTGCTTCGCTTTTTACCCGCTGCTGGGCGTCTCCTTCTTTCCCCGCACCGATCCCGGCCAGTTCGTCATCAACCTCAAAGCACCCTCGGGTACCCGCATCGAGCTCACCCAGGATTACGTCGCGCGCGTGGAAAACGACATTTCCCAGGTGGTTGCTCCCAAGGACCTGGGCATGATTGTCTCCAACATTGGCGTGACCCCAGGTTTCTCCTCCATCTACACGCCCAACTCCGCGCCCAATACTGCCTTCGTGCAGGTCAGCCTGAAGCAAGGTCACAAGGTCGGCAGCTACGAATACATGCGGCGGGTGCGCGCTCGGCTGCGTAGCGACATGCCCGAGATCAGTACTTACTTCCAGTCAGGCGGCCTGGTGGACGCCATCATCAACATGGGCATGCCCGCTCCCATTGATGTCCAAGTAAGCGGCATGAACATGGAGGCCGCATACCAAACCGCCTTGAATATCGAGGGCAAAGTGCGGCAGTTGCGTGGCGTCAGTGACGTCCTTGTTCCCCAGGACCTGAACTACCCCGCCCTCCAGCTCAATATTGACCGCGAGCGAGCCAGCCTGCTCGGGCTCAACGAGAAGGAAGTGGTGGATAACATCATCACCGCCCTGACTTCCAACGGCATGATCGCCCCCAGCTACTGGGTGGACCCCCGTTCCGGCAACGACTACATGCTCACCGTGCAGTACCCCGAGGACCAGATCCACACGCTCAGCGACCTGGAGCAGATTCCCGTGCGCGCCGCCGACGGCACTGCCTCCACCCCCTTGGAAAATGTCGTGAACATCAGGCCGGTTCAGTCCCCCACGGAAGTGGATCATTACCAGCTCAGCCGCGAGTTTGACGTATACGTGGCGCCGAAGAGCGAAGACCTGGGCCACATCAGCGGCGCCATTGAGAAGATCGTAGCTGACGCCAAGCTGCCCGAGGGCGTGCGCGTGAACCTGCGCGGCTCAGTCCTGGGCATGCGCGAGTCGTTCAAGAGCTTCGGGGTGGGCCTCTTTCTTGCCATTGCCCTGGTCTACCTCATCCTGGTCGCGCAGTTCGCTTCCTTCCTCGATCCCTTCATCATCCTGCTGGCCATCCCGCCTGGAGTTGCTGGCGTGCTGCTCACTCTTCTCCTGCTGGGCACCACGCTGAACATCATGTCGCTCATGGGTGTGGTCATGATGGTCGGCATCGTTGTCTCCAACAGCATCTTGATTGTGGAATTCGCGCGCAACCTGCGCAAGGAAGGCATGAATATGACTGAGGCGGTCTCCACCGCCAGCCGCATTCGCCTGCGGCCCATCCTCATGACCTCGCTGGCCACCGTCATCGGCCTTATCCCTATGGCCATGAAGCTGGGCACGGGTGCGGAAGCCTATGCGCCTCTGGCTCAGGCAATCATCGGCGGCCTGCTGGTGTCGGTGGTGGTCACGGTTTACCTCGTGCCGGCCGCTTACTTGATGTTTCACAAAAAGGAACAGCAGGCCCCGAAGGTGGTGGCGTAATGGTTCGTCGGTCCCTGGTCATTCTCCTTCTGCTCCTGATTGCCATTACAGCTAGCGCACAGGCCAACCCACCGGCCGCGCCCACGGCTCCTTTGCCAGCCGCTCCTCCGGTTCCAGCTCCGGCCCGTTTAACCTTGAAAGACGCCGAGGCCCTGGCGGTGAAGAACAACCCGCTTATCACCGTGGGGCGGTTGACGGCGCTGGCATCACAACAGGTGCTACGCGAAACCCGCTCCGCCTATTGGCCCACTGCGGTAGTGGACCTGACCGGCGTGGACGCTCAAAACAACAGCCGCATTACCGCCGGCGGCTTGAACAATCCCATCATTTACCCGCGCGCGGCCGCCGGGACTATCGTTTCCCAGCTCATTACCGACTTCGGCCGCACGAGCAATCTGGTGGCCAGTTCCAGCTTGCACGTCAAGGCGGAAAACGAAAATGCGGTGGCCAACGCTCTGCAGATCAAGCTGGCCGTGGACCAGGCTTTCTACAACGCCCTGCAGACCCGCGCCGTGCTCCAGGTAGCGCAGCAAACCGTGGCCGAACGTCAGACCGTGGCCGACCAGGTGCAAGCCCTCTTCAATGCCAAGCTCAAATCCTCGCTCGACCTCAGCTTCGCCCAGGTCAGCTTGGCGCAGGCCAAGCTGCTGCTGCTGGATGCCCAGAATAATAATGATGCCGCTCTCGCCAGTCTTTCTGCCGTGCTGGGCTATCCAACCCTGCAACAGTACGACCTGGTTGAGGAAACGACGACCCTGTCTGCGCCCCCCGCCGATGTTGATCGGCTCATTGTGCAGGCCATGCAGAAGCGCCCCGAGCTGGCCGCCCTGAACTACGATTACCAGGCGGCGCAGAAATTCCAGAGCGCGGAACGCGACCTTCTGTTCCCCTCGATTCGCGCCCTGGGCGCGGTGGGCTCCACACCGCTGGCCGGCAACAACGCGCTGGCTCCTTGGTACGGCGCCCTGGGCGTGAACGTCGAGGTTCCTGTTTTTAACGGTTTCCTCTATAGCGCCCGCGCGCGCGAAGCCCAGTTGCGCGCCCAGGCGGCCCAGCAGCAACTTCGGGACTTGCAGGACAGCATTGCCCGCGACGTCCGCACCGGCTGGCTCAATGCTGCAACCGCCTATCAGCGCCTGAGCGTCAGCCAGCAACTTCTGCAGCAAGCCAACCTGGCCCTTGATCTCTCCCAGACCCGCTACAAACTCGGCCTGGCCTCCATCGTGGAACTGAGCCAGGCGCAGCTGCAGCAGACCCAGGCTCAAATCGGCAGCGCTCAAGCCATTTATCGATATCGTTTGGCGCTGGCGGTTCTGAATTTTCAAATCGCCAATTTCTGACCAGTGCTGGTAAAGCCGCGCCCAGGGGGAAAAGGCCCGCCGACTCCGCCCGATTTCTCCTGCCGTTTCAGGTATGCTAAACATTGGCAGGGATGCCGAATCTCTATGCGAGCCGCATCTGAGATCACGGCCGGCAAAATGACGGAACCGCGACATCACCCGGGAGGCGACTTTGACGTCGTCGCTCTGGGCGCCTCGGCCGGCGGCTTCAGCGCCCTCTCGCGCCTCCTCGGCCCTTTGCCCGAGGAGTTTGGCTGCGGCATTCTGGTGGTGCAGCACCTCAGCCCCGACTACCGCAGTGTGCTGGCCGAACTGCTGGAGCGCAAGACCAGCCTGCACGTTCACCAGGCCACCGACGGCGAAAAGATCGTGCCCGGGGTGGTCTACGTTGCCGCCCCTAACCTGCATCTGTTAGCCGAACCTGGTGCTGTGCGCCTGTTGCGCACGCCCGCTGTGCACCACTCCCGGCCTTCCATCGACCTGCTATTCGAATCGGTTGCGGTAAACTATGGCCAACGCGCTATCGGCGTTGTTTTGAGCGGTTCCGGGCGGGACGGCGCGGCCGGCATCCAAGCCATCAAGGCCGCGGGCGGGACCACCATGGCCGAGGACCCTGCCACCTCTGAATTCAGTTCCATGCCCTACGCCGCCATTGCCACCGGCTCGGTGGATATTGTTCTTTCCATCACGCGGCTGGCTAAGACATTGATTGACTTGTGCGGAACCGTGGCTCATGACTGACAACGACCAATTGTCACTGCATCAACTGGTCAGCGAACTGGCCAACAGCCGCAACCTCGACCTTCGCGGTTACAAACCCACTACTCTCGAGCGCCGCATCCGCAAGCGCATGTCGGAGGTCAATACCAGGGGTTACGCCAACTACCTGGAGAAGGTCCACCAGGATCCCCACGAAGTTGACCTCCTGCTCAACACCATCCTCATCAACGTCACGGAGTTTTTTCGCGATCCGCAGGCCTGGGAAGCCGTTCGCACCGAAGTTCTCCCCGGATTGCTGCACGCGATCAAACCGGGCGATACCTTCCGCGCCTGGTGCGCCGGCTGCGCTTCGGGCGAGGAACCCTACTCACTGGCCATCCTGATCAGCGACTTTTTGCGAGATAAATTGGCCGACTACGACATCAAGATCTACGCCACCGACATTGACGAAGAAGCTCTTACCACCGCGCGCCGTGGCGAATATGCCGCTGAACGCATGCGCCGCATGCGCCCCGAGTGGCGCGAGCGCTATTTCGACGGCAGCACCCGCCTGCGCATCAATCGCGAACAGCGCCGCCTGGTCATCTTCGGCCGCAGCAACCTGATGATAGATGCTCCCATCTCCCATTGCCAGCTCATCGTCTGCCGCAACCTCCTTATTTATTTTGATACCGCCACCCAGAAGCAAATTCTTGGGCGCATGCACTATGCTTTGGAACCGGGTGGTGTTCTCTTTCTGGGCAAGGCCGAATCCAAGCTCAGCGAGTCTCACCTCTTTAGGCCGCTTAACTTGCGCTGGCGGCTATTTCAGCGCTTCGATGACGGTGCGGAGAATCTTGGCTTTCCTCCGCCACGCCAAGCAGAAGCGGGAAACCATCCTATGGATAAAACCTCACAACAACTACAAATGCTGCAACTTTATCACCGCTACATCCTCGATACGCTAAAATCCGGCATCATGGAACTGGACAGCACCGACATAGTGGTCAACCACAACCAGGCTGCCCTGGGCATCTGGGCCCTCCCGGGCGCCCAGCTGCAGGGTAAGCGTCTGCAGAATACGGAGATTGTCACCCGCTGTCCGGAACTGGCCCGCCACCTGGAAACAAGCCACGGCAAGCCCGAGCCGGTCGAGTTCCAGTGTTCCCTGCGCGCCGATTCGCAGGAAAAGACCATTCACGTTTTCATCCGCGCCATCGTTTCCTCGGAAGGCGAACGCACCGGCACCCTCATCTATTGCGACGATATCAGCGTACAGGAGAAGCTGCAGACCACCATCGAGCAACTGGAAGCCACCGGCGAGGAACTGCAGTCGGCCAACGAGGAGCTGGAAACCACCAACGAGGAACTGCAATCCACCAATGAAGAATTAGAAACCACCAACGAGGAGCTGCAGTCCACCAACGAGGAACTGGAAACCACCAACGAAGAACTCCAGTCGCTGAACGAAGAGCTGGAGAACATGAACGACGAGCTGGAGCAGCGCACGCGGGAGCTGCACCAGGTGACCGGTCGCTACGCGGAAACCCTGCGCCGCATGCCCTGGCCAGTCATGCTGGTGGATAAAGAGGAGACCATCCAGCTGTGGAACGCAGCGGCACAGAAGCTGTTCGGTGTAAGCGCCACCTCCGTGGTCGGCATTTCCATGGATCGCCTGCCGCTGGAACAATCCCTCAGCCGCACCCTGATTCGCCGCTGCCGCGCCGTACTTAAGAGCCAGAAAGGTGCGGTGCTGCATCACCTGGCTTTTCGCATCGGCGCTGCCCGCCAGGTCTTTGATGTGCACTTTACCCCCATCGCCCGCGATGCCTCCATGGAGGGCGTGCTCATCATGTTTGGTGGGCCGCGCGGGCGCGCCGTCAAAGCATCCGATAAGACCGCTGCTTCTGCGAACCCAGGGAACAACCGAAAATCGGAAAGTAGTAAAGAAGCGGTGTCCCCGCGAAGGAAGCCTCGCGCAAAGACACGGCAGCGGCGGTAGACGTGGTTTGGAGGTTGTCCAATGGCCGGAGGCCGGAACAGCTGCAACCCAGGATCGCCTGACAACTTTAGCCTTGCTTCTATGATCACATTGTGTGGGAGCCCATGCCGCCTGGTGAAAGAGTAGCGCCTTCTGCGGTGGTGCGCCGTTCCCGCGACCTTCGAAAGAGGGCGCGCAGCGAGCAGCAAGCATCGCTTCGGCTCATCGCAGCCGCTCGCCTCCGCAGCCGCGAGAAATCATCCGAGCTGTGCCGCCGGAGCGACGAACTGCTTCACCGCAGCCGCCATCTTTGTGAACGCCTGAGGAAACTTCGCAATGCATCCTGACTGGAAGCATCTGCAGAACAATACTATGGCTGTCCAGCTATCCTTTTTGGATGTGGAACTGAAGACTGGCTTTACCTTCGCTCGCCTGGCGTCGACGGCAAACGATCCGGACAAGATCTCCCGCAATCTTATGAATGCCCGCAAGGCGCATGACGCCATCACCGGTTATCTCGGCAATTTTCCGCAACAGACACCGGAAACGGAAGGCATACGGCAAAAGTTAAGAGCTTTACACGAGATGATTCAGATGCTGGAGAAATGAATGTGACAGGTGCCAATCGCTTTTCGAAGATTCGTGACCGCTCCCGTTCCGTGCGCGAGCGCTCCCGAAACCTCCGCGTCACCTCGCAACAGTTGCGTGAGAGCCTGGAAAATCTGCGCGCCTACGCCGCCGAGGTCAATGGGAGTCTTCCTGAACACCAGAGGCCTGTCTCCGCTTCCGCTGCGGTCCCTCCCTCCCCGCCCCCGCGCATGTCGCTGGATTTCGTCGGCGGGATCCGGCAACGGGTGCATAAGGCTCGCATGGAGGCGCAGGCCTTGCGCCGTCGCGCCGCCGACCTCAGGAACCAGGCGGCGGAGTTTCGTGCCCGTTCCGAGAACCTGCGCAGCAACTCGGCGACTATTTGAGGCAGGCCATCCCGTGCACCAGCCAAAGCTTCTCACCCTTCGGTGTCCAAGCATGACATTATCGTAATGGGCGCGTCGGCAGGAGGCATTCCGCCCATACAGCGGGTTATCTCGGCCCTCCCCGCCGACTTTCCTGCTGCGGTTTTCGTTACCATCCACACCGCAGCCGAGAGTCCGGGGTTCCTGTCGAAGATATTGGGGCGCACGAGTCACCTCCCCGTTGCTTATGCCGAGGATGGCGAGTCCATTAAAAAAGGGCGCATCTATCTGGCGCCTCCGGACCGCCACATGCTGCTGGAAAAAGGCGCCATCCGGGTGACCGCCGGCCCGCGCGAGAACCGTCATCGACCTGCCATCGACACTTTGTTCCGCAGCGCAGCCAGGACTTACGGTCAGCGCGTAGTTGCCGTCCTGCTCAGCGGTTCGCTTGACGATGGCACTGCCGGCTTGTCAGCCATCACTCACCATGGCGGCCTCACGATTGTGCAAGATCCCAGCGAAGCTCGCTTCGCTGCCATGCCGGAAAATGCCCTTCGCAATGATTCCCCGCAATACGTGCTCTCCGTGCGCCAAATCGCCGCTACTCTCGTCGACCTGGTGGCCAATGGCCGCCCTCACGCGGCCAGCAAGGCTCATCCTGATTCCGACCTAAATAACGAGGTCAAAATTGCTGAAATTGATATGTCGGCCATTCAACACGATAAACCCGGAACCCCATCCGTCTACTCCTGCCCGGAGTGTAATGGAACTCTGTGGGAAATCAGGGAAGGAAAGGTGCTGCGCTTTCGCTGCCGCGTAGGGCACGCCTATGGTACAGAAAGCCTGCTGGCCTCCAAGAATGAGGAACTGGAAACCGCCCTGTGGACGGCACTACGCACCCTGGAAGAGAAGGCCGCCTTGCACCGCCGCCTTGCTGAACAGGCAGCCGGCAGGCAAAGTTCGAGAGTGGCTAGGCATTTCCGGCAGACAGGGGACGAACTGCATCGGCAGTCACAGGTTATCCGCCACCTGCTGCTGGAGCGAAAGCAGCCACCACTGACCGGAACCGACGACTGAGACCGCCAGTACATCTTCCAACCGGAAGCTTAGTCGAGAGATTCGGCCGCGGCCCGCGCTTGCCGGTTGCGGCCCCCACCTCTTTGCCACCCTGTGTCCATCCGCTGCTGGTTGGCGATGCGGTTGAGCACGGCATTGAGGATGAAGCCGCTGATGGTCCGGCGTTCCCGCCTGGCAGCTTCGCGGATGGCCGTGGCCTCTTCTTCCGAGCAGCGCACGAGCAGGGCTGTTCTTTCCTTTGCCATAAAATTCGTCCGGCTATCGAATGCTATCCCGCTATCCAATGATATCGCAGCGGCGAAAAGACGCAAGCCTTTTTCGATACTCCTGTGTCTCCGCGTCCCAAAGCGGGAGAGCGTGTCACTACGGGAATTCCGCTGCGCAACTTGCCTGGGCCGAACAGCATCCATTCCCACTAGACTAGAAAAGGTGGTTAGCTTTCTCGGCCACGTGTAACCTTGTGTTTAGAACGCATATGCAGGCCATCCCTGGATCTCGCCAACGAGCTATAATCCCGGAAAAACTTGCCGCCACCATGGAACGCACGCGGCAGCTCATGAACGCCGCTCTTGAACAGGTCAGCCTTGCCAGGGAGCTTCGTGAGACTTCTGGGAATCTTCGCCAGACCAATAAGGATTTCCGCGATTTTCTGCGCGAACAGCGCCTGCTTGGATTCTCCCTCTGTGAAAGGTTGATTGACGAGGCGATCGGGTCCGTCGATACCTAGGCCTCTGCTGATCGACTCCATAGCTACGGCAGTTGTATTCTCTTCTTACCCCCTGAACCGCGGTTTGTTCCAGCTGCAATAAATCCGCTATCCTTGCCGCTAACTCATGAAAGCTTCGCGGGGCACGGACCATGCCAACTGTATTCGTGTCCGGTGGTCTTTTGGCGCCCGTTGGCCGTGGCTGCTCATTTCACTGACGCTCGCGATGGCAAATGCAATGGCCGCCGGCAGCCGCGCTCCGGCCGGACCGCGCATCGCCCGGGCAACGCGGGTCGAACGCGCGCCCCGGCTGGATGGCACCCTCCGGGACCCGATCTGGAATGCCGCCACTCCCATCACTGACTTTCGCCAGCGCGAGCCAGCGGAGGGTGAACCCGCCACCGAATCCACCTCCGTCCGCATCCTCTACACCCGCCGGTCGGTTTACTTCGGCGTCGCTTGTTTGGACTCCCGGCCAGCCCAGATTGTCGCTACCGAACTGCGTCGCGACCTCAGCCAGGCGCTGGACGACTATTTCGAAATCATCGTTGATTCCACCCACGACCGGCGCAACGCCTACGTCTTCGAGGTTAACCCCCTGGGCACACAGCGAGACGGCGTTATCACCGAAGAGCAGAGGGAAGACATGTACGGCGACGAGTTCGACCCCGGCTGGGACGGAGTGTGGACTTCGGCCGCACGAATCACACCCCAGGGCTGGACCGCAACTATCGAAATCCCCTTCACTACCCTGAATTTCATGCAGTCGCGCGACGTGGTTTGGGGAATCAATTTCAAGCGCTTCATCCGCCGCAAGAACGAAGAAGACCTCTGGTCCAGTTGGCGGCGTTATTCCGGCATCAACAAGGTCAGCGAAGCCGGGGACCTGCGCGGCATTTCGGAAATCAATAGCGGCCGCCTGTTTATTGTCAAACCCTACGCCCTGGGCGGCTACCAGCATCTGCCCCCGGCGGCTGCCCTCAGCGGCCTGCCTCCGGGATCTAAGGCGCTTTACACCGGCGGGCTGGACATGAAAATCGGCCTGCGCTCCAACCTGGTGGCCAATCTCACCGGCAATACCGATTTCGCTGATGCCGACGTGGACATTACCCAGTTCAACCTCACGCCCTACAAGCTTTTTTTCCCGGAGAAGCGCCAGTTCTTCCTGGAAAACTCCAGTATTTTCAATTTCCCGCTGGATGACGAGGGCGATCTGCTGTTCTTCAGCCGCCAGATCGGCATTGATCCTGTCACCGGCCAGGAGGTTCCCGTCAACGGCGGCGCCAAAATCACCGGCTCCCTGGGCGGCTTCGACCTGGGTGTGATGGATGTGGACACGCGTTCCAGCGGTCCCAATCCCTACGCTAATTTCGGGGTGGTGCGCGTCAAGCGCTCCATCTTCGGCCAGTCCTACATCGGTGTGATAGGCGTGGACAAGCGCTCCGGCAATCCCCTGGATCCCTACAACCAGACGGGCGGCGCTGATGCCCGCATTCTGCTCACTAAGAACCTGGTAGTCACTGGCATTGCGGCAGAAACACGCACCCCGGGCCTGCTTGGCGGCCAATCCGATGTCGGCGGGTCGGCCACTTTCCGCAGCAACTTGTTCGATTTCATCGCCGAGGAACACAAGATCGGGCGCAATTTCAACCCCGAAGTCGGCTTCCTGGAGCGTAACAACAGCGTTTCTCAATACCTGGACGGCAACTTCAAGCCGCGCCCGCGAATCCGCGGCGTGCGCGAGCTCAATTTTGAGAGTTTTCTCTTTCACGCCCCAGACACCAGAGGCGTCCTGCAGACGCAGGAGTGGCAGGCTACCTTCCGCGCCCTGTTCAACAATGGCTCCTACACGGACGACGATATCGTTGATAACTTTGCCCAGCGCATCACCACGCCTTTCAATCTGTACAAAAACATTTTTATTCCAGTGGGCTATTACCGCTGGTCGCGGCATCAGCTCACCTACGGTTCTCCCGAGGACCGGCGTTTCACCTGGAATGTATTTGAGCGCTTCGGCAGCTACTATGACGGGCGCTTGAACGAAGCCCGGCTGCGCGGCACGTACCGCGCCAGCGAACATCTCTCATTCAGCCTGGGCGAGCAGTGGAATCGCTTTCGCCTGCCCCAGGGGAATTTCTCTATTCTCTTCGGTGACCTGGAAACCGACTACGCCTTCTCCCGTTTCCTCATGCTCTCCACCCTGGTGCAGATGAACACGGCCAACACCCAGGGCGCCAGCACCAACATCCGCCTGCGCTGGAACTACCGGCCGGACAGCGATTTCTTCATTATCTATACCGTCGGACAGCAGTTCGCCAGCCTGGCCGCGGCCAACCCCATGCAACTCATGCAACACCGCCTGTCGGTTAAGTTCACTTACTCATTTTCGCCTTGAGAGTCCCCAGCCTCCCCCGCCCGGAGTTTCCACGCGGATACGCTCGCCCGCTTTCAAGCGCACGCTGGCCTTGCCGGCGAGTTGCTGTCGGCTGCCATCGACGCGTAGGACCTCGGTGCGCCCGGCCGCGCCTGGCTCCCCTCCCTTTAAACCATACGGGCGCCCTTGGCGCCGGTCCGCAAGCAGCGTAACGTCGGCTTCGGTCAGCACCTCGATTTCGCGCACAATGCCGTCACCGCCGCAATATTTACCTTTGCCGCCACTGTTCGGCCGCAGCGAGTAGCACCGCACCCGCAGCGGATAGGCATATTCCAGCGCCTCCGCCGGCGTGTTCAGCGAGTTGGTCATGTGGGTGTGCACGCCGGAAACTCC
>DATFDP010000194.1:0-3459 GCA_035252015.1 Terriglobales bacterium | reverse complement strand
CGCCGCTGGGCGAACTGGAGCGCTTCTTTATCGCCGGCGGCGCTTCCACGACGCCCTGGACTTTTGAGGGTAAGCTGCAGACCTACGAACTCAAGGTTCTGCGCCATCCCGGCAACTTCGCACAGCTCAAGGCGTTTTCCGACCTGGGACTGTTTGAGATCGCGCCGGTGGAGGTGGATGGAGGAGAGGTGATTCCGCGGCACGTTTTCCACGCGCTATTCGAGCCCCAGGTGCAGGCGGACGTGATTAAGGATGTATGCATCGTCCGCGCGCTCGCTGTGGGCACTAAGGATGGAGCGCCCGCGGAGACCACCGTCGAGATCATTGACTATTACGACGAGGCAACCGGGTTTTCCGCCATGCAGCGCCTGACCGGCTGGCACTTTTCCATTGTGGCGGCCATGATGGCGCGAGGCGAAACTCCCGTCGGCGCCTTGCCCCTGGAACTGGCGGTGCCGGGCGATGCGTTTGTGCGCGAGGCGCGCAAGCGCGGCTTCCACATTACCCAATCTATTGCTGAAAGTGCCGGCCCGGAGTTGGCGGCGAGCTTCGCTGATTAGTCAGGTAAACAAGCTTGCACATCGAGTGCTCACCATTGTGTGCGAGTGGCCATCCGTGTAGCCGGTACGATTAGAATCATCTGCATGAAGGTGGAACATTGGGATGCGCGGCGCGATGGCGCCCTGAGCGAGTCGGCGCTGCTGCGCAAGCTGGAGAACCTGGGCTACACAGTCTCCTGCTATACCTACCCGCCAGGCACATGCTTCCCGACGCATACACACGCTGAGGAGAAGATAGACGCGGTGGTTTCCGGCCGCTTCCGCATCCGCATTGGTGGAGACGGAGTTGTGCTCGAGGCCGGTGATGCGGTGCATGTGCCAGCCGGCGCTGAACATAGCGCGGAAGTGGTCGGCGCCGATCCGGTGGTCAGCCTGGACGCCGTGAAGGTGAGCTGAGTGCCGGATCGCTCTCTTTCGCCGGTTCCTGGGCCTGCCGTCACTATTCCCCGTGCCCTGGTCAGGTGGTGGCGTGAGAATCTGCCCCGCCTCGGCCTTACCCGCGCCAGTGGCATGTTCCTCGGCGAAATCTGGGAGTTCCTGCGCGAAGCCACGCCCGGGCGGCGGAAACAGCGCTATGGCGATATTGACTTCGACTGGGACTATCGCGTAGATACAACTTCCGCCAACGTGAGCCGGCGCGCCGATTTGCTGGCGGTGTTGAGCGGGCACCGCTACCAGCCCAGCGACCCGGCGGTATTCCATGAAAGCATTCGCAGCCTCGCCATTGACTACGGCCAGTTCCAGTTCATTGACCTGGGTTCGGGGAAGGGCCGCACTCTGCTGATGGCTGCGGATTATCCCTTTCAGCGCATCGTTGGCGTGGAAGCAGTTCCCGCCTTGAACCGCGTGGCCGTAGAGAACATTCGCCGATATAAGGGCCCGACGCAGCGTTGTTTTGACCTGGAGTCGCTTTGTGGTGACGCTCGCGATTTCCCGTTTCCCCTGGCGCCCCTGGTATTGTTTCTCTTTAATCCCCTGCCGGAAGCGGGGCTGCGATTGGTCATGGCAAATTTGCAGGCTTCTCTGCAGGAGCATCCCCGCCGGGTTTACGCCGTTTACCACAATCCGCTCCTGGAGCACGTGCTGGCGGAAGATGGCGGGCTGGGACGGCTGCGCGGCGATCTGCGCTATGCCCTCTACGCGTTTCCATTGCAGCTCAACAACTCTTAAGCCCGGCGAAAGTGGGGTGCGTGCGCTCCCTTTTGAACGCCGACATCCTAAGTACCCGCACTCGCATCGCATACGACAGGCTACCGAACCCCTTTGGCCTTGGTGGGCCCCGGTATATATTGTTCTACTTGCTTTTATCGCTGGCACTTGTCTAGTTCTTACGCGGTCGAGGGTTGCCATGTCCGCAGGCCAAAAAACTCTTCTGTGCATTGATGACCACAAGCCCTCGCTGGCGGGTTGGTGTCTCTATTTGCAGGGGGCCGGATATTCAGTTGAGACCGCCCACGGCGCGCAGGAAGGCTTGCAGTTGTTTGCCACCCAGCCCATTGACCTTGTGCTTCTGGATTACGCCATGCCGGAAGCCAATGGCGGCGAAGTGGCGGCAACCATGAAACGGATTAAGCCTCAGGTGCGCATTGTGATGTTTTCGGGAGTCGCGGAGGTCCCGCCGGAAGCCCGCTCCCAGGTGGACGCATTCCTGCAGAAGGGGCAACCACCCAGCGTGGTGCTGCGCACCATTGACGAACTGCTGCAGAATAACGGGCGCGCCGCCTGAACTCGAGAAGCGCGGACAAAGCCCGGTAACCGCCGCCTGCTTCCAGCATCACCCCTCCTCGTGATTGCCGTCACAGCCGCAAGAGACATCGCCCGCTACCATCCCTGCAGCGCGAATGTGCGCGCCGGGCATACCCATATGGGCGACGAACTGTTCCAGGCTATGCGGCAGAGCATCATCGATGGCGCCGCCGAACATGCCAGCGAACTGGCGCAGCAGGCCCTGGCCACGGGCCTTGACCCGCTGGAAGCGGTTAACAGCGGCTTTGTTCCGGGCGTGGATTACGTGGGCCAGCAGTTTGCCCGCCGGGAAATGTTTCTGCCCGATCTGGTGATGGCGGCCGAGGCGATGAAGGCGGGAATTGCGGTGCTGGAGCCGGAAATGCGCCGCCGTGGCACACAGCGCGAATCGCTCGGCCGGGTGGTGCTGGGCACGGTGAAGGGCGACATCCACGAAATTGGCAAAACTCTAGTTGGCATTCTGCTCTCCGCCGCCGGCTTCGAGGTGCTCGACCTGGGCGTGAATGTTACGGCGGAAATGTTCGCTGCTAAGGCTCGCCAGCTGGATGCGGACATTGTGGGCGTCTCGTCGCTGCTCACTACCACCATGGCGCTGCAACGCGGGGTGGTAGAGGCGCTGGACCGGGCTCACCTGCGGCCACGGGTGAAGGTCATTGTGGGCGGCGCGCCCGTCACCCGCAAGTGGGCGGAGGAGATCGGCGCCGATGGCTACGGCAAGGATGCGGTGGGCGCCGTGGCACTGGCCAAGTTGCTGGTCGGTGGGCACGGGAAATGACGGGGAACTCTTCCATGCAACCGAAAATCGAGCTGCTCGACGGCGAATTCATTGAACGCATTCTGGCGGAGGCTTTTGAACTGCTGGAGTGTCCTGGGATCAAAGTTCAGGCGCCGGCCGCACTGGATCTGCTGGCCTCCGCCGGCGCGCGGGTGGACACCACTACAGAAGGCGGTGTGGCGCGCATCCGGGAGGCACTGGCGCGGCGAGCGCTGGAGAGTGTGCCGCAAGAGTTCTTTCTCTACGATCGGGCCGGCAACCCTGCTGTGCATTACGGTGGAGACAGCGTCCACTTCGATCCCGGCTCTTCCTGCGTCTATCTGCTCGACCCGGAAACGCTGGAGCACCGCCCAGCGCAGGCTGCGGACCTGGAGCGCC
>DATFDP010000193.1:0-2305 GCA_035252015.1 Terriglobales bacterium | reverse complement strand
GCTATCCGGGAGAGAAGTGGATTCACATCACTCGCCGCTTGACCATGGTGACGTGGGGATTTCTGACCTGCGGCATTTTCCTGGGCGCGCACTGGGCCTACTCCGTGCTGGGCTGGGGTGGCTACTGGGCTTGGGACCCGGTGGAGAACGCTTCCCTGATGCCCTGGCTGACAGGAACGGCTTTCCTGCATTCGGTGATGATGCAGGAAAAACGCGGCATGCTGAAGATCTGGAACATGTGGCTGATCTTTGCCACCTTTCTGCTTTGCCTCTTTGGCACTTTCCTCACTCGCAGCGGCCTGGTCAGCTCGGTGCACGCGTTCGCGCAATCGTCTATCGGCAACTGGTTCGTGGGGATGCTGGCGCTGACGTTCGCAGTTTGCCTGGCTGCATTCGTTAAAAACCGCTCGCACCTGCAGAGCGAAAATCGCCTGGAGTCGCTAATCTCGCGCGAGTCCAGCTTTTTATTCAACAACCTGGTTCTGCTGGTGGCCTGTTTCACGGTGCTCTGGGGCACGCTTTTCCCCGTGCTTTCGGAATGGGTGCAGGGGCACAAGGTGACGGTTGGGCCACCATTCTTCAACCGCGTCAACGTGCCCGTTGCCCTGCTGTTGCTGTTGCTCACCGCCGTAGGCCCGCTGCTGGCCTGGCGCAAGACTTCGTTTGAGAGCCTGAAGCGCAACTTCTCGATTCCGGCGGGAGCGGCAGTGGGCGTGGCGATAATTCTGATCGCCTTCGGCATGCGGCCTTGGCAGGCGCAATCGGCGCTCTATTCGCTGATGACCATCTGCCTCGCGGTGCTGGTGACGGTCACAGTCTTCTCCGAGTTCGTGCGCGGCGGCCGCGTCATTGCTCGCCACACCGGCCAGACACTGCTGGGGGGTATGGGCCGCCTGGCGCACCGCAATACTCGCCGCTACGGCGGCTACATTGTTCACTTTGGTGTAGCCCTGGTGATGATCGGCCTGGCCGGTTCGGCGTTTAACCAGGACAAAGAAAAGGAAATGGGATATGGCGACAGCATGAGGGTGGGCGCCTACACCCTTACCTGCCGCTCCTACACACAGGATGACAAGCCCAACTACCGCAGTGAGTGGGCCATTCTTGATGTGACCGACAACGGCAAGCCGCTCACCACCCTTTATCCGGAGCGCCGTTTCTACAAGGCCAGCCAACAGATGGCCACCATGGTGGCCAACCGCTCCACGCTGAAAGAGGATTTGTACGTCGTCTATGAAGGCGTGAACGAGACCACGGGGCGACCCATCATCAAGGTTCACCTGAATCCGCTGGTGATGTGGATTTGGATCGGATGGCTCACGATGGTGGGTGGCACGATCCTGTGCATGGTGCCCGATGCGGCACGAGTGCCTTTGGCAGCTACCGCGCCGGTGCGAGCCACAGCTGCCGTCCAGGCGGGAGACTGATGCCCAATTCCCCCAAAATCGCACTGCGGCGTGCCATCCAAGTTGGCCTGTTGTGCCTGGCCATCTTCGCTTTTTTGGGCGCGGGCGACGAAAACGCCCGCTTCAACGACTTGGGCCATCGCCTGATGTGCGTGTGCGGCTGCAACCAAATTCTGCTGGAATGCAATCACGTGGGCTGCAACTACTCCGACCACATGCGCGATGAGCTGATCGGAGCCATTAACCACGGTGATAACGACGACCTGGTGCTGCAGGCATTCATCCAGAAGTACGGTACCACGGTGCTGGCAGCGCCCACGCAAACCGGCTTCAACCGCGTGGCTTGGATTATGCCCTATCTGGCGCTGGTGCTCGGGCTGGGTGTGGTGGTCATGGTTGTGGGCGCATGGCGGCGCAATCCACATCCGCCTCCGAGTGGCAGTGACGGTTCTGGCCCATCAGGCCCTAGCAGCGGGGATCCCGACTTAGAACGATTCCGCGACCAGGCGCAACGGGAGACGGAAATATGATCATCTTTGCTGCCTGCGCCATGTTTACCCTGGCTGTGCTGGTTTATGTCTTTTGGGTTCCGGGGCAACTGGAGGTTTCCGAGGAGAAGACCCGGCTTGCTTATCTGCGCGAGCGCAAGGAAGCGGTGTACGAGAACCTGCGCGACCTGAATTTTGAGTATAAGGCAGGAAAATTTCCGGAAGCCGACTACCAGGGAATGAAGGCGTCGCTCGAGACCGAGGCCGCCGGCATACTGGCGGAGATTGCCGAACTGGAGGAGCAAGAAGACACTTCCTACTTTGCGCCTGCACCACACCGCGGCAAAGCAGAGTCATAGTTGGAATAGCGCCGCTCAGCTACAAAAATCAAGCGGGTTTCGGCCCGAGAAA
>DATFDP010000192.1:0-6921 GCA_035252015.1 Terriglobales bacterium | reverse complement strand
AATTTCAGGCAGAAGCGTTCAATGTGCTTAACCACCAGTGGCTCGGTGTTCCTACCAGCCCAAGGATCAACAACGCCGGCCCGGGGACATTTGGTACGTTCAAATTTAACTCGAACGGTGATGACGAATTCGCCGGCAATCAGACAACGGACGGCGTCGGTAGGCGCCGTCTCCAGTTCGGCCTTAAGCTGATTTTCTAGGCTGCATTCCGGAAAGAAATTGGGACCACCTTCGGGTGGTCCTTTTTTCGTCTGCGGTCCGCGTGAACTGACAGGTGAGCCAACGCTTGTTGCCGCTGTCACATGGCAGAATATACGCTGTACGATTTCCGACCCCTTCAGACGGAGTGCTGGTTGGCGGAACCTATGCCTGAATGCTCTGGTGTGGCCGAGTTCAAGGACATCATCGAACGGAATCGCGGCGGTGAGCCCGTAGGGACCTATGCAGTCTGCTCATCTCATCCCTGGGTCTTGGAATCCGCCATTCGCCGCGCAGTGGAGGACGGCTCCCTGCTGCACCTGGAATCAACTTCCAGCCAAGTGAATCAACTTGGCGGGTACAGCGGTCAAACACCCCGCCAATTTGCCGAAGCGGTAGGGCAAGCCGCCCGAAATGCAGGCCTGCCTGCGGAGCGGGTTCTGCTGGGGGCAGACCATCTAGGGCCGTACCCGTGGCGAGGGGAAAGCTCGGGTTCGGCCATGGAGAAGGGCTGCGAACTGGCGCGCCAATGCGTGCTGGCCGGCTACCAGAAGATTCATCTCGATGCCAGCATGTCGTGTGCAGGCGATCCGACTTCCCTGCACCAGGACACTATTGCGGAACGTGCTGCAATTCTCTGCACTGCTGCCGAACGGGCCACCCAGCAGTTGCCGGCACGGTCAGTACTTCCTGTTTATGTGATTGGCACAGAAGTCCCCACTCCAGGGGGCGAAGTCGGTCCTGAGGAACCGCCAGCGGTGACCAGTGCCGATGATGCCGAGAACACGCTGAGGACTTTCGCAACCGCTTTTCACAAGCACGGGCTGTCAGCGGCTTGGGAACGTGTGGTCGGATTGGTTGTACAACCGGGAGTGGAGTTCGGCAACGATTGTGTCTGGGATTACGATCCCGAGAAAGCTCGGGTTCTCTCCACCGGGCTACCAAGCCACCCCGCCCTGGTGTATGAGGCACATTCCACCGACTACCAGCGCCCGGGGGCGTTGGCACAAATGGTGAAAGATCATTTCGCCATCCTCAAGGTTGGACCCGCGCTTACCTTCGCTTTTCGCGAAGCCGTGTTTGCATTGAGCGCCATCGAGCGCGAACTATTGGGCTCGCGGCCAGCGACTCGCCTCTCTCGCGTGCGCGAAGAGTTGGAGGCGGCCATGCTGCGCAATCCCGTTTATTGGCAACCCTACTACCAGGGGGATACATTTGGTATCCAACTGGCTCGCGCTTTCAGCCTTAGCGACCGCTGCCGCTATTACTGGCACGAGGCTGCGGTACAGAAAGAACTCGATCAATTGCTGGCAAATTTCGCTGGCTGCAGCATGCCTCTGGGTTTGTTGAGTCAGTATTTGCCCCGGGAGTGGGAAGCGCTCCGCCATGGCACCCTGCAATTCGAACCCAGCTCCCTCATCCGCTACCATATTCGTGCAGTACTCGCCACCTACGCCGGTGCGTGCTGGCCGCACAAATCTTCTTCCTAGATCAGCCGTCTGGATGAGTTCAGCAGCAGCGCGGCCGTGGCTTTGCGTTTGACGTTTGCCGCAAAAATTCTTTGTAGCTGGACCGCGAGGCTGCCTGGCCGGTGCGCTGCAGAAAACGGCGGTAGGCAGCCTCGTCGAAAATTTCGCGCAGCATCGCCATGCAAATTGCGCCCGCCTGTTGCAATTTCTTCATGACGCCTCCTCGGCAACAAAGCGCGTCGGCACGAAGGGAGCCTCGTGTACCCGGGCCACTTTGCGTCCCGAGAGAACGCGTAACCACTCCAGCGCCGACTGCAAAACGATCAGAACCACCAGTACAACCAGGACCGCTGTTACCACCGCATCCAGCCGGTCGTTGAATATGAGGCGAGCGGTATCCGGGCTGTGAACCGGCGCTACCGCCAACGCGCGGGCGTGGGCCAGGAACCCGATGCGCGGGTTTAGGTTGAAAATCTTCTGCCAGGAGGCGGTGAACGTAACGGCTATCAGCCAGCCCAGCGGAACCAGCGTAACCGGCGAGTAACGCGCCCTGCCCATCTTGATCAGGATAGTGGTAGCAACGCACAGAGCCACTGTGGCCAGCAGTTGGTTGGCAATTCCGAACAACGGCCAAAGCGAGTTGATACCTCCCAAGGGATCGCGTACTCCCTGCCACAGGAAATACCCCCAGGCAGCAACGATGAGCCCGCTATTAAACAACACGCTGGGATACCAACTCGTGCGGCCCAGCGGCTTCCAAACATGCCCCAGCGCCTCCTGGAACATAAATCGTCCCACGCGAGTGCCGGCATCGAGAATACTTAGAATAAAGAGCGCTTCGAACATGATGGCAAAGTGGTACCAGATGGCCATCAACAGACGACTACCGAGGCTGTGCGCGAAAATGTGGGCCATACCCACGGCAAAAGTGGGGGCGCCGCCGGTGCGGTTGAACAGCGTTTGCTCGCCGACCTCCCGAGCCAGAGTAGCCATATCGGCAGCCGTCACATGAAATCCCCACGAAGAAATGGTGGCCGCGGCTGTGGCGGGCGCGCTGCCTACCACACCCGCGGGGCTGCTGATCGCGAAATAAACACCGGGCTGCAGCACGCACGCCGCAATCGTGGCCATGATGGCGACGAAGGACTCTGCCGCCATACCGGCATAACCCACCAGACGGGTTTCAGTTTCCCGTCGGATCAGCTTGGGCGTAGTGCCACTGGCAATCAGTGAATGAAACCCGCTGACAGCGCCACAGGCAATTGTGATGAAGGCGAAGGGAAATATCTTTCCCGCCAGTACTGGACCCGTGCCATCCACGAATCGGGTCAGCGCCGGCATGTGCAGCGTTGGCCGCAGCGCAATGATTCCCAGCGCCAAAACCGCAATCGTCCCCAGCTTCACGAAGGTGCTCAGATAATCCCGCGGAGCGAGCAGCAACCACACCGGCAAGGCGGAAGCCGCAAACCCGTAGATGATGATGAGGATAGCCAGAGCAGGCGCGCTCAGGGCAAAGTAGCGAGCCAGGGTGGGCGATTCCGCCACCCATTGTCCTCCCCAAATGGCCAGCAGCACCAGCACAAACCCCAGCAACGAGCCCTCCAGAACCTTCCCTGGCCGGAACACGCGCAGATATACCCCCATCAGCAGCGCAATGGGGATGGTCATGGCGATGGTGAATGTGCCCCAGGGACTGGACTTCAGGGCATTCACTACCACCAGGGCGACTACGCCCAGCAGAATAACCATGATGCTGATGACAGCGAGGTAGGCAACAACGCCTCCGAGGTCCCCGACTTCATCGCGGGCTATTTCAGTCAGCGACTTGCCGTCGCGCCGGACGGAGAAGAACAAAATCACAAAATCCTGGACGCAGCCGGCAAAAACCGCACCCGCCAGTATCCATAAGGTCCCCGGAAGATAGCCAAACTGCGCCGCCAGTACCGGCCCGACCAGAGGGCCGGGGCCGGCGATGGCGGCAAAGTGATGGCCGAATACCACCCATTTGTTGGTAGGAACGAAATCGCGGCCGTTGTCCAGGCGCTCCGCCGGGGTGGCACGCAGCGCGTCCCAGGCCAGCACGCGAGCAGCCAGGAACTTGCTGTAGAAACGGTAGCCCAGGGCGTAGCTGCAGAGGGCAGCCACCACCAGCCACATAGCATTGATGGACTCGCCTCGGCGCAGGGCGATAGTGGCCACCGCCACCGCGCATAATAGCGAGACCACCACCCATGCCAGGATGCTGCCCCACCGCTTCATCCATTCACCCCGGTAACCGTCAGTGAGCCGGATGCAACGTCAGTTTCTGCACCCGCCAATTTAACAGTTCGCCCACGAAAAGGGTGTTCTCGGAAGGACAGGAAATTTCATGTACCCATCCGAACTCCTTCAGTTGCTTCCCCGGCTTGCCGAAAGCTCCCTGGATGTTGCCGTTCAGGTCCAGTTTGTAGATGCGGCCCTTAGTGGAATCAGAGGTATAGAGCACCTGGTGTGGGCCGGGCGTGATGCAGATAGCCCAGGGCGCCCCGACGTTAGTAAAGGCCTTCAGGAATTTGCCGTTGCCATCGAAGACCTGAATGCGGTGGTTTTCGCGATCGCCGACATAAACGTTGCCTTGGGCGTCGGTGGCAATGGAGTGAACGGTGTGGAACTCGCCAGGCTCGGTGCCGCGCTTGCCCCATTCCGTGACCCACTCGCCGTTTTTGTCGTACTTGACGACGCGCGAATTGCCGTAGCCATCGGAGATATAGCTATTGCCTTCGGCATCCCAGGCGACGTCGGTGGGACGGTTAAAGAGGCGCTCCTGGAAGGTGGCGAAATCGGGCGGCGGGGGCGGAGGTGGGGGAGAACCAGGGGGACGCGGACTGCCTCCTTCCACCGCTTCCGGCTTGCGGCCATACAGCATGATGACACGGCCCTGAGGGTCGAACTCAATCACCATGTTGGCGCCTTCATCCACCGCCCAAATATTGTCGTTCTTGTCTATGCGCACGGTATGGGCGAACGAGAAACCGTACAGGTCCTGGCCGATTTCGCGCATGAATTTGCCACTGGGATCAAATTCAAACAGGCGAGTATGACCGCTGCGGGTGAAGACGAAGATGTCGCCCCTGGAATTGACGGCCACGCCGGCGGCTTCGCCCAGGTACAGGTCCGAGGGAAGCTTGAGAAGGTTAGGCATGGAGTCGTAGGCAATTTCAGGAGCTGACGCCTCCTGGGCAAGTACGAAAAGCGGGACAGTCAGAACAAGCGACAAAAGCAGTGCAACACGTCTCATCCAAGGCCTCCTAAGAAAATCCTTATGGATTGGCGGGCTCGAGGGTCAGGCGATCCTTGGCCTGCTTCTCCACAGCGACGCGCGAATACAACATGGGGAAATACTGGGTCTGGTCCCACAAAAGCAGCAGATCGGAATAGTGCGGACTGCCGGGCTGGCCGCTCTCGCCGGGCACGTTGACCACCAGCGATCCATCCCAGTTGCCCACATCAATGATTTCGCGGTAGCTGGGCCCGCTGAGCTGCTCAAAGTTCTGACCGTTGTAGTAGGCCGCATTCACCGTATACGAATCGCCGGGGCGGGGCACAGGGCCAATATCAAAGAATTGTTTGCCGCCAGGCAGGAGTTCAAGCACATGATGAAAGGTAACAGTGTGAAGGCGGCCCCAGGACCAGGCCGAGGGATCTGGCCCCTGCAGCGACTTTAGGCGGTCCGCAGCGACGTGGAGTGTATCGCGCAGCAGCTCGTTGCGGGTTTTATCGGGATTGGCGCCGAAAGTCGCGGCGTCTGGGTTTTCAAGATGGGGAAGGATGACGGTGAGGGGAATTTGCCCATTCAATGTCTGCCAGGTATTTTCCGGAGCGAGACGATGAAGCATTCGCTCTTCAATCTCGCCCTGCCAAAGCTCGTAGAGGGCAGCGGCGGCCGAGTTGCGGTCCACGACGGCGTTCCAGCGAAGGAGCAGTTGGGCGGCGGAATCTTTGGCATCGGGAACCGCTGCCGGTAAGAGTCGCAAGAGCTGGCGGGCAGGCAAAGAGGTCACGTCGGCCTGCAGGCGCTCCATATCTTCAAGGGTGATTTTGTGGCCGGTGGCCACGTCGGCGCTCAGCACCTCGGTAATGCGATTGGCGCGAAACGGTTCCGCCCACTCGAAACCAACCTTATAAGGAAAGTCTTCGGGGATCATGCGTTGGTTGGCGGTAACCGCGAAGCCATCCTGGGGATTGAACTGATGCGGGAGGTCCCGCATCGGCACCCATCCCGCCCACTCGTAGCCGCCGTCGCCCGGCATGGGCATGGTGCCGGTGAAGTTCTTGCGAATGGGCTCCATGCCCACAGAGTGCTCGCCGATATTGCCCTCCACATCGGCGTAAACGATATTATGCGTGGGCAGCTTCCAGCGCTTCACAGCCGCTTCGAACTCCTGCCAGTTCTGCGCACGGTCGAGGGAGAGACAGGCCAGGTACCCGGCGGTACCGGGCTCCGCGCCGATCCAGCGCAACGCCAGAGCGCGATGTGTAGGCAAGTCCTCCCAGAGCACCGGGCCATGGCGGGTGAACTTCAAATCCACCATGACGTCGGACTGGCCCTTCACGTGGAAGGTGGCCTTTTCCACTTGCATCGTTTGCCAGCCGTTTTCGGTCTTGTAGCGGAGCGGGTTACCGGGGTCAAGCTTCTCCAGGTAGAGGTCCTGCTGGTCCATGCCGAAGATAGTCCAGCCCCAGGCGATGTGCTGGTTGTGTCCGTCTTCAATCCCGGGCGAGCCGGGCTCGGTGGCTCCAATCACATCCCAGCCCGGAGCGACCAGATGCACGACGTAGCGGAGAGAGGGAATTTTATCAATGGTGCGGTGGGGGTCGTTGCACAGCAGGGGGCGACCGGAGGCGGTGAGCTTGCCGGAGACTACCCAGTTGTTGCTGGCCCAGTTGTCTGTCGGGGGCAAGTCGAGCAGGCGAGAATCAGCAGCCAGTTCGGGCACCAGGGCAATCGAGCTGTCGCTTCCCTGCAGATTGCGCAGCAGCTCCGGCGACAATTTGGAGAGGTCTTCTCCAGGAGCCGGATCGACCACCACGGGCGGATCCAAGCCCAGCAGGTCAGAGGCTTTCTTGGCGCCCATGAGGGTGACGAGCTTGGCATGCAGCAGTTCCGCCACCGAATTGCCGGTCATGGGAAAACCGGCCATGCGGGTCAGGCAGTCTTCCGGCTTCCACGGCTCAGGCTTGAACCCCGCCAACTGGAACTCCAGGAGGCCGGGGC
>DATFDP010000191.1:0-4388 GCA_035252015.1 Terriglobales bacterium | reverse complement strand
GCAGCACGCCGATGCGCTCGATTTCGCATTCCATGACGTCGCCAGGCTTGAGATACCAGGCTTTGGGATCGCCACTGAAGGCGGCCACACCGGAAACGGTGCCGGTGGAGAGCACGTCGCCGGCGCTGTAGCCCATGGCGGGGTAGTGGGCGATGATCTCCGGAATTTTGACCGACATTTTGCCGGAGTGCGACACCTGGCGGCGCTCGCCGTTCACGCGCAACTCCATAGCCAGATTGTGCGGGTCGGGAATTTCGTCGGCGGTGACGATGTGCGGCCCCAGGGGGCAAAAGCTGTCAATGGCCTTGCAGTAGCTGAACACGCCCGACTTCATCTCTTCCCGCTGAATGTCGCGGGCGGTGATGTCGTTGAAGATGACGTAGCCGCCAATGTAATCGCTGGCTGCGTTGGCGGCGAAATGCTTGCCCGCTTTTTTGAGGACCACCGCCAGCTCCAGTTCGTAGTCGAGTTCCTGGGTGAGGTGCTCGGGGTAGATGACCGGCTCGTCGGGTCCCACGATGGCGTCTACGTTCTGGAAGAAGACGATCCAGGGGCGCACGGGATGGGAGAACTTGGCGCGCACGGCCTCTTCGTGATGCTCGCGGAAGTTGCCGGCAGTGTGGAAAAACTTCTTGGGGATGATGGGCGCCTTCAGCTTGATTTCGTCCCGGCTATAGATGACCGGCTCGCCGTTAACGCCGACAACGTCGCCGGCCAGCGTGAGCACGTGGTCGAAGGACTTGCGGGCCGCTTCCAGGCTGGTGTCGCCGCCCGCGAACAGTTCCCTCATGTTGGGCGGAACCAGGGCGCGAGCCAAGCGCACGTAGGCGGCTTCGTTCTCGGAATCGCGCAGGTAAAGGGCGCATGCGGAGTTGAGGTCAACAATGGCGCCATCCGGGCTGACCGCGCCGGTGCGAATTTCTCCCCAGCTGGTCAAGAAGCTTACGAGTCTCATAGGGCCTCAGGGTACCGAACAGAGTGTAGTGACGAGCGACGGCGTTGTCCACCGGTCGGGGATTTTTGAGATGGGCAGGAGTGCCCGCCAAACAGACACGGCTAGGCTCCCGCGAACGTCACCTTCAGCGATGAATAAAAGATCGCAGCTCTTGGAACGCGGCACACGACATTTCGATACGGATTGTCAACTCTTTCGTTTTTTTGTTTTTGTTTTTCTTTTTCTAAGGGCAAAAAGCGCAGGCTCAGCTACAATGTTGTGTACCGCCCGAGAGCGCTGACCTGCTGATTTGATAAGCGCGAGGAAACGCGCGGTCGGATAACTGCCCAATTATGGTCCACACGCGAGGGTCAGATCTTCTTTTGCGCTTCTTTTTTGCGCCCGGATGTCCGTCCGTGCCCCGTTTCTGGATTCCAATGTCAGTCCAGGTGCGCGCTTGATCGGCGCGGTTGACATTGGCGGCACAAAAATCGCCATCGGCCTGGTGGAGGAATCGGGGCGCATTCTGCACCGCGGCGAGTGCCCCACACAGCCGGAACAGGGCTTCGAGTGTGGCTTGCGGCGCATCATTGGGCTGCTGCGCGAGTCCGCCCATGCCGGCGGGGGGAAGCTGGCGGGGATCGGCATAGGCAGCACCGGCCCCATTGATCCGGAGACGGGCATCTTCGGCACGGTGGACAACCTGCCGGGCTGGAAAGGCTCCAACTTAAAAGAGCCGCTGGAACGCGAATTCGGAGTGCGAGTAGCGATAGAAAATGACGCCGATGCCGCCGCTCTGGGGGAAGCTGTCTGGGGCGCCGGACGGGGTAAGAGCCGCTTCATTTATGTAACGGTTAGCACCGGCATAGGCGGCGGAATCGTTTTTGATGGCGAACTGTATCGCGGCGTGGACCAGTCCCACCCTGAGGTTGGGCATATGGTGGTGGAAGCTTCCGGGCCGCGTTGTTATTGCGGTGCCCGCGGCTGTTGGGAATGGATGGCGGCAGGTCCGGCCATGGTCACCTGGATGCGGGAGAATGCGCCAGCAGGGGCAACTCTGCCCGCCGACCTGAGCGCCAAGGAAATTTGCCGCCTGGCCGAGCAGGGTGATGCGCTCGCCAAAAAGGTGGTGGAGCGGGAGGCCTATTACCTGGGCGTAGGATTGGGTAACCTGATCACGATGTACTGCCCCGATGCGATCGCGCTGGGCGGAGGAGTGATGGGCAGCGCGCACCTGTTCCTGGATCGCGCCCGCGAGGTAGTCCGCACCAACTGCACGCTGGTGCCGGCCGAAAAAACGGAAATTCTGCTGGCGCGCATGGGAGGGGACGCGGGCATTGTCGGCGCCGCGCGCGCCTGGTACAACCGTTTCGGAAAACAGAAGAGATCATGACCACCGGGGAAATCATCGGCAAGCAAGCCAGCGCAGGCAAGGTCATCGAAGGCCGCTATTTCCGCGACTTGCTGGGACAGCCGCAGGCGTTGGAGGACACGCTCGCTGCTCTGCAGGTTTCGGACAAGCTGCGCCGCCTGGTCCCCGTCGAAGGTAAGTACCGGCGGGTGGTGCTCACCGGGATGGGCGCCTCGCTGAACGCTCTGCAGCCGCTTTATCTTTCTTTGCTGGCATGCGGTACTAGCGCTCTGCTGGTGGAGACGTCGGAGCTAATCCACTTCCTTCCTCGATTGCTGGACGAGAGCACGCTAGTGATCGCAGTTTCGCAGTCCGGCAAGAGCGCGGAGACGGTGCGGTTGCTGGAACTGCCCAAGCGCAAATCCGCGGTCATTGGTGTGACCAACGTTGCTGATTCGCCTCTGGCCTTGCGCGCCGACGCTAGCCTGGTAACGCGCGCGGGCTCGGAGTTTTCAGTTTCCTGCAAAACCTACGTCTCGGCGTTGGCGGTCCTGGCCTGGCTGGGCGACCTGCTGTGCGGCGGACAACCGGGCAGCGTCTCTGAACTGACGCACGCGCCAAAGTTGGTGCGCGACTACCTGAGCCACTGGCAACGTCACGTGGATGTCCTGATGCGCGAACTGGAGGGTGTGCGCGACCTGTTTTTCCTGGGGAGAGGCAGTTCGCTGGCTGCGGCCATGGACAGCGGCCTCACTATTAAGGAATCCACCCGCTTCCATTCCGAAGGCATGAGCAGCGCTGCCTTCCGTCACGGGCCATTCGAATTGGTAGGCCCGCAGGTGTTTGCGCTGGTTTACGCGGGAGACTCCCAAGTGGAGAGCCTCAACCGCAGCCTCGTGAGTGACATCCGGCGCGCAGCCGGCAGGGCCTTCCTCTGCGGCGCGAACACCGATTTAGAACCGCTGCGCCTACCCGAGGTTTCGCCGGCACTACGCCCCATTCTGGAAATCCTTCCCACGCAGATGATCTCCCTGGCGCTGGCCGCGCTCACCGGAATAGAGGCCGGTAAGTTCCGCAAGGCGACAAAAGTGACGGAGAGGGAGTAGTTTCGGACTCCCAGGAGCCATTCTTAAATTCTTTCGGAAGGGCGTAGCTTCAGCTGCACCATAATAAAGTATGAAGATGGCGGCTTCAGCGGCTGGGATCGTCTCAAAGAAAAACCACACCTCCGGGCCTAAAGGCCAATTTGTTTTGTTGCTTCGTTCGGCACGGCTGAAGCCGTGCCCTTCCGAAACCATGGAGGACTAAGTTCCGGCAAATCTGTAACCTGTCTCACACCCGCAATGTCCACGCGTCACAGTGTGGCGCGACAGTCTCCCCTAAAATTTAGCCGTGAAGGCGCCAAGCGGGCGGGAGGGATCAACATGTCATTTTCCTACATAGTGCTGGGAGGAGGGCGTCAGGGAATGGCCGCAGCTTACGATCTGGCGAAATTTGGTGATGCTGACCGGGTCACGCTGGCGGATGTAAATGCAGCGCTGGCGAAGGAATCTGCGCAAAAAGTGAACCAGTTGCTGGGCCATAACGCGGCTGAAGCGTTGACGCTGGATGTGCGCGACAAAGCAGCTGTCCGCCAGGCCGTGAAGAATTACGACGTGGTGCTTAGTGCCGTACCCTACTTCTTCAACCTGGACCTGACCCGTCTGGCCATCGAAAGCGGCGTGTCGTTCTGCGACCTGGGCGGCAACACTGATATTGTCCTGGAGCAGCATTCGCTGCATGATGACGCCTGCCGCGCTGGCGTGCGCGTAGTCCCCGATTGCGGCATGGGTCCCGGCATGGGCAATACGCTGGCCGTTTACGCTATGAGCCTGCTGGACCATGCGGAGCACGTTTACATCTGCGACGGCGGCCTGCCCCAGCATCCAACGCCGCCTTGGAATTACCAGCTCACCTTTAACATCGAAGGCCTAACCAATGAGTATTACGGCGGCATGACCGTGCTGCGAGGCGGCAAGCTGACGCACATTCCCTGCTTCACCGAGCTGGAAATGGTGGAGGTTCCGCCGCTGGGCGAACTGGAGCGCTTCTTTATCGCCGGCG
>DATFDP010000190.1:0-5580 GCA_035252015.1 Terriglobales bacterium | reverse complement strand
TATTTTGGATGCAATCAATGGGGCAGATTCGAGACTTGACGACGTCAAGACCAAACTGGACACCACGAACAACAACCTGAACGACATCAAGGGCAAGCTGGACACCATCAATGCGTCGGTCAACCAGGTGGACGCCGACGTTAAGAACCTGACCAGCGTGATGCAGTGGGGCTTCACCCAGGTCATCACTCTGCTGCAGTACGCCGATCTGGCGCTGTTCATCAATGATCAGCAGAACGAGACCATGATCTGCATCCTTGAGCACATTTCCAAGAACACATGCGCTCTGCTCAACGAAGCGCACCAGCAGACCGAGTATCAAAAAGCCATCAAGTACTCCACCAAGGAGTTGGAAGGGCTGTACGAAGTCACGCATGGAGAGGCTGCCATCGTCTTCGAGCGCGAAGAAAAACTTCGCAAGCAGATCGAGGAGTGCTGCCCGCCCAAGCAGGAGGCGCCGCCGTGCTCCTACGAGGCCTGCTCGCAGCCGAAATCGCTGCGTGAACCGCCGCCCAAGCCCGAGCCTCCGCCCCGCACCAAGGGAGGCGGAATCAACTAGGAACACTGCGTCCGCGGACCGCTTCGGTGGTCCGCGGAACTCGCCGGTCCAACTTGACTCTGGCGTCTGAGTGGCGCTCGAGCTTTCTCGCTGCGCGTTATCGGGCCGCTCCAAGGGCAAAATTATGCCTTGTCTGTCGGCGTTCCGCGCTGACCGATACGTCCGAGGAGGAACGACTGCATGAGTGCGTGGATGTCACTGCTAGCGCCGCTGGCCGTTCTTGTGCTGCTGGCGCTATTCGGATTCGCAGGCTGTGCCGCGGTTCTGGACGTTCAGGACGTGAGCTATGGTCCGACCTACGTAGGCACCATCAAGAGTGAAAACAGCCTGGTGGCGCATTGGCGGCTGGGCGAGCCCGTAAATACTCCTGTGCCCAGCAGTGGCACAGCTATTGATGAAAAGGGGGCACACAACGGCAACTACAACAAAGCCACAATTACGGCGGATCCCAAACGTTTCTCCCCGCCAGCCCCGGGCAACATCACCCTTGGAATTAAGCCCGGGCTGTTGGATCTGGCAAGTGAAACCGGCAATCCCTGTATCGAAGTGAATGGCGGATTCGTCGAGGTGCCTTTCGACGCAGTGTTGAATCCCTCTCCCTTCACCTTCGAAGCGTGGGTCATTGCCGAGTTCGGGAGCGATCCGCAGAACCGGTTCTATTGCCTGGTAGAAAGCAGTGCCCCGGCGGGAGGAGTGCAGAAGAAGTTCGGATTCGGGCTCTATGCCGGACCAGCGAACCCGGCCAGCGCGCAGGCCCAGCCTTATCAGTGGCAGGTATGGATGGGAGACGGACAGAAATTCACGAGAGTAGCCATCGCCAATGACAATGTGAATTTCAATCAGCTCACGTATCTGGCGCTCACCTATGACCCCGGAGCTGCCGGCAATAACCTTTTCCTGTACCACTACTATCCGGACACAAACCAGGATTGCACGCTGGCCAGCTGCGCGCCTATCCAAGCCACGGTTGGGAACTTCAAGCAAAACAACCAGGTCGGCGGCGGCAGCTTACTGATCGGCATGGGAAGAAATCTATTTCCGGGCGTTCAAGTTGATCCGGTTCCTCTCCAGCCCTTTCTGTATGCCTTTAAAGGCAAGATTCAGGAAGCTGCCGTGTACAACGCCGCACTCAAGTTGGAGAGGGTAGCAAGTCACATGATGGCGGGTGGAAAAATTTAAGGTGTCACGTAGAGAGGCGAGCGAATGAGCATGCGTAGGCAGTCGTTGTCCGCCGCGGGGTGGGTCGCAGGTGAATACTCGCACGCGCTTTGCTGGAAGGAGCGCTCTTGATTTCGTGGATGCTGCTGACACCGTTGGCTGTTCTGCTCGTGCTTTTGTTATTCCCCTTTGTGGGCTGCGACCACTTTTATGGTCTTGACCAGAGCCCATTGCCGGGGTACGCGGACACCATTAAAAGCGAGCCCAGCCTGGTCGCTTACTGGCGCCTGGGTGAGCCTTCCAGCACGCCCGTGCCGAGCACCGGCAGCGCCATCGACCAGGTCGCGGGACGCAATGGGAACTACAGCAGCGTTGCCATTAACGCCGACGCGAAGCGCCATTCCTTCGGAGCTCCCGGCACGATCACGCTCGGTAACACGCCGGGACTTCTCGAACTCACGAAACCCAATGATGAGACGAAACACTCCTGCATGGAAGTGAACGGAGGCTTCGTCGAAGTCCCGTTTGATGCGGTGTTGAATCCATCCCCGTTCACGTTTGAAGCCTGGGTATTTCCCGAGTTTGGTGGTGATCCGCCGAATAATTTCTATTGTCTGGTCGAGAGCAGCTCACCTGAGGGTGGCGTGCAGAAAAAACTTGGTTTTGCCCTCTATGCGGGGCCCGCCAACCCCGCCAGCGTGCAGCCCCAGCCGTATCAGTGGCAAGTGTGGATGGGCAACGGACAAAACTTCCAGCAGGTCGCGGTGGCCAGCGACAACATAAAATTTAACCAGATCACCTACCTGGCGCTCACTTTTGATCCGGGAGCGCCTGCCCCTAATTTGATTCTGTTCGTTTACTATCCGGGGACTGGCCAGGACATCAGCTTTAACTCAGTGGCAAAAATTCAGGCGAACGTCAGTAACTACCGTCCCAATAATCAAACCGGAGGCGGCAGCTTGCTGATCGGTATGGGCCGCAATCTCTTTCCCGGGGTAATGGTGGATCCTGTGACCCTGCAACCCTTGCTGTACGCTTTCAACGGCAAAATCCAGGAAGTCGCACTCTACAGCACTGCCTTGATCATTGACACAATAGCAATGCATGAGATGGCAGGGGGACTGATCTAGAACTCTTCGAACGAGGAGTATCGCGTGCAAGCATGGAAGTCATCTCGTAAGAGGAACAGGAACACGGCATGAGCACCTCATTGTTGTTTCTCACACCGCTCGCGGTCCTGATCGTCGTGCTCTTATTAGGTTTCGTGGGCTGCAACCTGGTCTTCTCACTGGACGAAGCTCCTGCCGGGGAGTACATAAACACAATCATCGCGGAGCCCACTCTGGTCGCTTTCTGGCCGCTGAGTGAGGCAAACACAACGCCGGTGCCCAGCACGGGAACCGCGTTCGACGCGGGTGGTACACACACGCACCCCGGGAACTACAACAAGGCGACCATCACTGCGGATGCGAAGCGGTTTTCCGCGGCGGCGGCGGGGGACATTACCCTGGGTATTAAGCCGGGCCTGCTTGAGGTTACCAAGCCAGTCGATGAGACACAGAAGCCCTGCATCGAAGTGAACGGCGGTTTTGTCGAAGTCCCGTTCGATTCGCTGATCAACCCCGTTCCTTTCACCATAGAGGCGTGGATCGTTCCTGACTTCGATGCTACGCCCGACAAGAATTACTACTGTCTTTTTGAAAGCAGCTTCCCCGAAGGCGGCGTGCAGAAAAAAGTTGGCTTTGGACTTTATGCCGGACCGGAAAATCCCGCCAGCGCCCAGGTTCAGCCCATTCGCTGGCAGGTCTGGATGGGCAATGGCCAGTCATTTCAGATGGTGGGCATGTCCACCGACGTCGTCCATTTCCGCCAGCTGACGTACCTTGCCCTCACTTTTGATCCCGGTGTTCCCAATAACAATCTCATCCTCTTCTTGTACTACCCGGGCACAGGACAAGACCTGTCCATGGCCTCGGTCGCGACATTACAGGCGACCGTCACTAATTTCAAAGCCAACAACCAGGCGCCGGGAGGAAGTCTTCTGATCGGCATGGGGCGAAATCTGTTTCCTGGAGTGATGGTGGATCCCGTACCTTTGCAGCCGTTCTTGTACGCATTTCCGGGAAAAATCCAGGAAGTTGCCCTTTACAGTTCGGCCTTGGATATCACCAAGCTAGCCAATCACGAGACGGCGGGTGGAAATGTGTAGACCCTGACGACAGGGGGAGAAGCGGATATGAGCACCTCATTGCTGCTGCTGACGCCCGTGGCTGTGCTGCTGATTCTGTCCTTATTCGGGTTCACTGGTTGTGACAAAGTGTTCACGATCCCCGACCGGCCGGGACCGAATTATGAATCGACCATCACCGGCGAGTCGGGGCTGATCGCCTATTGGCGGCTGGGCGAACCGGGTACCACAACGGTGCCTGGCGGCACCGCGATTGAGTTAAAGAGCGGCCGCAATGGGACGTATAACAAGGCGACCGTCACGGCTGACCCCAAGCGCCACTCTCCCGGCGCTCCCGGCGACATCACCCTGGGCATTAAACCGGGACTGCTGGATGTGACCAAACCATCCGACGAGACCGTGCACTCGTGCATTGAGGTGAATGGAGGATTCGTCGAGGTGCCTTTTGACGCGGCGCTCAATCCTAATCTCTTCACCTTTGAAGCCTGGGTGATCCCCGAATTTGGCGCTGATCCGCATAACAACTTTTACTGCCTGGTGGAAACCAGCAGCCCGGCCGGAGGGGTGCAGAAGAAGCTCGGCTTTGGCCTTTACGCCGGGCCGGCAAACCCGGCCAGCGTTCAGGACCAGCCCTACCAGTGGGAGGTTTGGATGGGGAATGGTCAAAACTTTCAACAAGTCGCTGTCGCGCGGCCTACCGTGAACGTTAACTTCGACCAGCTTACCTACCTTGCCCTGACGTATGATCCGGGGGTGGCCACAAACAATCTGATTCTTTACCTCTACTACCCGGGCACCGGCCAGGATTTGAGCATGGCGTCTGTTGCCCCACTGCAGGCCACCGTGACCAACTTCAAACCCAACGATCAGCCGGGAGGCGGGAGCTTTCTGATCGGCATGGGCAGAAATCTTTTTCCTGGAGTCCTGCAGGATCCAGTCCCTTTGCAGCCCTTTTTGTATGCCTTCAAGGGAAAAATCCAGGAGGTTGCGTTGTACAGTGCAGCGCTCGGATTGACCACGCTGGCCAATCATGAAATGGCGGGAGCGAGCATCTAAATCGCCCCGCAAGGAAAAACACCAGCATGAGTACCTCATTGCTATTGTCTCTCACACCACTAGCTCTCCTGATCATCCTGCTGCTGTTTGGCTTTGCCGGCTGCACAACTTTCGGCACAAGTTCGGACGTTACTCCGCCGCCCGCCGGAACACCTTATGACCAGGTCATCAAAGGGGAAAAAAGCCTGGTAGCGTACTGGCGGCTAGGCGAACCGGTGGGGACACCAGTCCCAGGCACGGGAAAAGCGAAAGACGAGATGGGCAAGTACAATGGCAATTACAACAAAGCGGTAATCACTGCCGATCCCAAACGCCATTCCTTTAATGCACCCGGCACCATCACCTTTCACAATGTCCCTGGGTTGCTCAACCTGACGACCCCTGCCGATCAGTCGGTTAATCCGTGCATCGAGATCAACGGATGTTTTGTCGAAGTTCCTTTTGATTCGAATATCAATGCTTCGCCTTTTACTTTCGAGGCGTGGATCATGCCTGAATTTGGCGGAGACCCACAAGGCAACTTCTATTGTCTGGTAGAGAGCAGTTCGCCTGTTGGCGGAGTACAAAAAAAGGTGGGATGGGGTTTGTATGCGGGACCCGCCGATCCGACGAAACCGAA
>DATFDP010000189.1:0-8817 GCA_035252015.1 Terriglobales bacterium | reverse complement strand
TGGGCGGGCTGGCGCTGGCGGGAGCGTTCCTGCTGCCCATCATGGCTGGCAGCCAGAACACGGGCTATGGTCTAGGCGCGGAGATGCTGAATTTTGGCGCGCTCATCGCCTTCATGGGCGTGAACGCCGCCGCCTTCGTCCGCTATTACCTGCGCAATCCGGAGAAGAAGCTGACCAACCTGATTCCGCCGGCAATTGGATTCTTCGTCTGCCTGCTGTTGTGGCTGAACCTGAGCACCCCCGCCAAGATCGCGGGCAGCATCTGGATGGGCGTGGGCATTGCCTACGGCCTGTGGAAGACCAAGGGCTTCAAAGGCGAGTTGGTGGACTTCGATATCCCCGCAGAAGAGTGATTATTCACCACAGAGGCCACAGAGAGCACAGCCGACGATCACTGGATTTCTAATTTGCTCTGTGCTCTCTGTGTCCTCTGTGGTGAAAAAGGATTATTCCGCGGCGGGGGCCACGTTCCAGCCGCTGACCTCCACCACCGGCCTCGCGCCTCCCAAATCGCTACTTCGGTAGCTGATGCTCACATCGCGCTTCTCGCCTGGCAGCAAGGAAAAGTAATTGTCCTGGTAAATCACCGGCAACACCTCCTGTCCGCCTTTGCCCTTGGCCAGCTTCAGGCGAATGAAGAAAGCCAGCGACTTGCTCGGGTTCTCAACCATCACGTGCATTACGTCGTTGCCACTCTCCTGCCCACCGCGGCTGGCTACATTCAGATTCACCGTTGGCAGTTGCTTGAGTGCGGTGTAATCGGCGAACTGCGCCGTCGGCGTGTAGTACCAGGTGGATTTCTCCCAATCCAGCTTTTCCGGTTTGGTGGACAGCCAATAGGTATTGGTGCTAAGCCGCTTGCCCGCGGAATCGTCCACGGTCAGGCGCAGGAAGTAGGTGGGCGTCAGTCCCTCAACATTGGGCAGCGTGAACAGCTTCTGGCTGCTGTCCGGGGCGGCATCCACGGTCACCTGCTTGTTGAATTTCTGCGTCATGTCCAGGTTGTAGACCGTGGCTGTCGCTTTCAGCCCATTCGCGGGCGTGTACTGGCTGCTGACCAGCGAAACGGAGTGGTCGTCGTAGTCGTACTGAGCGTGCAGCAGTTCGGTAGCTTTCTTGGCGCCGAAGTAACCGCCGGCGGGCTGCAGGTAGTAGTCAAACAGGTGCCAGATCACCGAGGGCCAGGCGTTGTTCAGCATCCACTGGATCACGCCGGTGGAGTTGTACTTGTCGCGGCTGTAGGCCTCGAACATGGCGCGAATGCCCTCATAATTCATGAGCTGCGCCTTTTTCTCATAATCCTGCAGGTCGCTGACGGCGCCATAGCGCGCGTTCAAGGCATCGCTATACACCTTGACATTCTTGAAGGCGCCGCCGCCGGCGTGATAATCCCACACCTCGCTAATGGGCCACAGTTTCTCTTTAGGAATGAATTTTTCCAGGCTTTCGGTAACCGGAATAGCCGGCCCGGGACTGGTTTCAGTGTTGAATCCGTAAGCGCCGCCGCGCGTCTTGTCGGTCTCCCAATATGAGGGCGCGACATATTCATATGGTCCGGTCATCTTCACGCCGCTGTTGCCGGTCACGGAGGTTGGCTTGGCGGTGGCGGAAGAAACCACCGGGTTCTGCCACCGGCATGCCTTAAGCACGTTCAGATAGTTCTGCTCCACGTCCGGGGGCGGCGGATTGTCGCTGCCGTCGAGCCAGACAAAGAGGCTGGGATGGTTGCGCAGCCGGCGAATCTGGTCGCGCAGTGACTCCTGCGAGATATCGAAGTTTTCCGGCGGCCACTTGGGCCACTTTTCCCAGGCATCGCAGCAGCACCAGCCCGCCATGATGAGGATTCCATAGCGGTCGGCCAGGTCGAAGAAATGGTCCGTCTCGAGTTTGCCTTCCAGGCGGATGGTATTCAGGCCCATGTCCTTGGTGAGGCGGAACTCGTCTTCCAGGCGCTGTGGGTTCTGGCGCAGCATCATATCCGGCGACCAGCCGCCGCCGCGAATCACAATGCGCTTGCCGTTGATGCTGAACACGCGGTAGCCGTTGGGGTTCATCTCCGACGTCACCTGCCGGATGCCGAACTTCGTGTCCTGCTGGTCGGAAATTCCCCCGCCGGTGTCGAATTCCAGGTGCAGGTCGTAGAGGTTCTGTGCCCCCATCTGCCACGGCCACCACAGCCTGGGATTAGAAATATTGAGCTGAGAGTATTGCTGGGGCGTGAATTCCACTTCCTTTGTCTCACCGGCAGCGAGGTCAACCGGCTGATCGAATTTAACGTCCCCAATGGTGCCCTTCAACGTGCCCTTCACCGGCTGATGGGTGGCATTGTGCAGCTCGGCCGTGACGGTCAGGTGTGCGCTGGACAGCGAAGGGATATCCACGTCGGTAATGACGTGGGGATTCCGCACCTCAACCGGCCCGCTGGTAGTCAGGTACACGCCGCGCCACAGTCCCATGTCCTTGTCCGGGGGCAGGGGATTCCAGTCCACAAAGGTGATAGCCAGATCGGTAGCCTGGGGAGCCGAAACCTCCACTGCCAGGGCATTCTTCTCGCCCAGGTGGACGGCATCAGTTATGTTGAACTCCCAGATGCGCCACATGCCGGCCATGTTTTTGTCGCTGGCGATCTGCTTGCCATTCAGCCAGACGTTGGCGCGATAGTTGATGCCTTCAAAATTCAGCCATACCTGTTTTCCCTTGTAGCTGGCCGGCACCTCAAATTCCGTGCGATACCACCAGGGCACAGCGAAGGGGCTGCCCGGCGGCATGGGCATGTTCGAAAAATTCTCTCCCGGGGGATAGGTGGTGCCGGGAATCTGGCGCAGGTTCATGCCGAAATCCGGGTTGGGATAGACGTTGTGGTTCACCAGAGTGGTCAGCACCGTGGCCGGAACAGTGGTCGTATACCAGCCGGTAGTGCTGTGCGCGGGAAGAGAAAGCATCTGGCCGGTGTCGGTGACCCGGGCGGAAGATTGCAGAGCCCAGCCTTCAGCCAATGGCAACCTGGCCTCCTGCGCTAAGGATGCGGCGGTAAGTAAAAAGCTGAAAGAAAACGAAACCAGCAGTAACCGGGCAGACGAGACTTTGCTCACTGGCACCCTCCGGAAAAATTGAGACAGGCGGACCATCCATTATCGGCCTGCATGTCAAACTGCGCCTGGACAGGCCCTCAAAATCCTGACGCGCCCGCCATCAAGGCTCCGGGAGAAGCGGGCGAGGCTCGTTTATAATAAAACTTCGCGGCAGTTAGCCTGCAGCAAGTGAAAAAACAACATGATTCGATTTCTGCAAACCCCCGGTCCCATTAAAAAAGTGGTTTTAGGCGGTCTTCTGGTTGTCATCTGCGCCGCCATGGTCATTGTGCTGGTTCCTGGCGGTATTCTGGGAGACGCATTCGGCTTCCAGAGCGACCTGGGAAAAAACGTATTGGCGAAAGTAGGCAGCGAGGAGATCAGCGTCACCGAGGTGCAGCAACAGGCGCGCACCATGGGTCGGCAGCAGTTTCCCCGCGGCCTTCCCGACGCCATAATGCCGTTCCTGATTCAGCGCGCGGCTGACAACCTGATTACCCAACGGGCCATGCTGGTGGAAGCCCAGCGCCTGGGCCTGAGCGTCAGCAATGCCGAACTGCAGGACGAACTGCAGCATGGGCAATTCGCCTCTGAACTGTTCCCCAACGGCACCTTTATTGGCGACCAGGCCTATGATGACTTCGTCTCCCAGTTCAATATGAGCGTGCCTCAGTTTGAACAGGCGATGAAGGACAAGTTGCTGCAGCAGAAATTGATGGACATGATTTCCGGCACGGTGATCGCCTCCAACAATGAACTGGAGCAGCAGTTCGAGAAGGACAACACTAAAGTTAAGTTCCAGTACGCGGTGCTGACCACCGACCAGCTGAAGAAGCAAATACATCCCTCCGAGGCGGAGCTGAAAGCCTTCTACGAGAAGAACAAGCAGACCTACGTCAACTCCATTCCCGAGCAGCGCAAGGTCCGCTACATCCTGATTGATACCGGCAAACTGGCGGCCGAGGTTAAGGTCACTCCTGACGACCTGCAGCGCTACTACAACCAGCACATGGACGAATACCGGGTGCCGGAGCAGGTTGAGGTGCGGCACATCCTCATCAAGACTCCGCCCCCGGGTCCCGATGGCAAAGTTGATCCCAAGGCGGTAGAGGCAGCTAAACAGAAAGCGGAAGACGTTCTGAAGCAGGTGCACGCCGGGGCGGACTTTGCCAAGCTGGCGGAGAAAGATTCGCAGGACACGGCCAGCGCCAAGAATGGCGGCTCGCTGGGCTGGATTCAACGCGGGCAGACTGTGCCTGAATTTGAGAAGGTGGCCTTTTCTCTGCCTAAGGGTTCCACCAGTGGCGTCGTGCAGACCAGTTATGGCTTCCACATCATCCACGTGGACGACAAGCAGGACGCGCATCTGAAGCCGCTCAGCGAAGTGGCGGCGCAGATCACTCCGCTTATCGCACAGGACAAAGCGACGCAGTCGGCGCAGAACCTGGCGGACAGCGTGGAATCGGCGGCCCGCAGTCAGGGAATGGAGAAGGCTGCGGCGCAGAACAAGTTGCAGGTCACGAGCACCGACTTTGTCAGCCGCAACGACGCGCTGCCCGGAATGGGCCCGGCCCCGGAGTTCATGGACGCAATCTTCAGCGCCACCCAGAATGCGCCGCCCGACCTCACCAATCTGAAGCAGGGCTACGTCGTTTACCAGGTGACAGCGGTAAAGCCGCCGCAGACGCCCACTTTTGAGCAGATCCGGGCGCGCGTGGAATCGGAGTTCGTCAATCAGCAGGCCTCGGCCATGCTGGGGCAGAAGGTACAGGAACTCTCCGACCGCGCCCGCGCGTTGCATGATCTGAAGAAAGCCGCCAAGGAAGAAGGCGCGACGTTAAAGACCAGCGACCAGGTTACCCGCAAGGACCAGGTGCCCGATGTGGGCGCCATGTCCGGAACGGCGAGCGCTGTCTTCAGCATGAAGCCGGGTGAGATCAGCGGGCCCATTAATACCGGCACCAGCGGCGCCGTGCTGTCGCTGCTCGACCGGCAAGCGCCCTCGCCGGCTGATTTTCAGAAGCAGAGAGACGAGGTCCGGGAGCAGGTGCTGCAGCAGAAGCGCAACCAGCTGCTGGAACTGTTCGTCGCTAATCTTCGCGAACAGATGGAAAAGAACGGCAAGATCCAGATCAACCAGCAGGTGCTTAAACAGCTGACGGCTCCTCGCAACCAAGCCAGCTAGGCGCCTGCTGCACGGCCTTTATTCGGCAGTTCAACAACCCGGCTCCGCTGAACTCCAACCATGCCCCTTCCACGATCCACCGGGATCCTGCTGCATCCCACATCGCTGCCGTCCCTGGGGGGAATTGGCGACTTCGGCCCGGCCGCCTACGAGTTCGTAGATTTTTTGGCGGCCGCGCGGCAAAGCCTCTGGCAAATACTGCCGCTGGCTCCGGCCGGCTATGGCAACTCGCCCTATTCCTCACTTTCTGCCTTTGCCGGCAGCCCCCTGCAGATCAGCCTGGAACGCCTGGCCGACCGCGGGTGGATTGAGCGCAGCCGCCTTTCCGGCCTGCCCGGCCAGGTGGGCGCAGTGAAGTATGAAGAGGTCGCCGCGGTAAAAATGCCCCTGCTGGTGGCGGCGGCGCAAAACTTTCTGCAGCACGCCAGCGCGGCTGACCGCGCCCGCTTCGATCACTTCTGTACCCAGCATTCCTGGTGGGTGGAAGGCTGGGTTCTTTTCGAGGCGCTGCGCCACCGCTACCAGAAAGCGTGGAATGAATGGCCGCGCGAATTGGCGCATCGTCATCCCGCCGCCCTGGACCACGTCCGCGGTGAGCTGGCCCATGAGCTGCAAATCGGCCGCGTTCTGCAGTTTGCCTTCTTCGAGCAGTGGGGCGCTTTGCGGCAGTACTGCGCCGCCCGCTCCATTCGCATCATCGGTGACATCGCCATTTTCGTGAACTACGACAGCGCCGATGTCTGGGCCCACCCCGAGATTTTCCGGCTGAATGAGAATCTGGAGCCGGAGGTCGTATCCGGCGTGCCCCCGGATGCGTTCAGCCAAACCGGCCAGCGCTGGGGCAACCCGCTTTACCGCTGGGACGTGCTCAAGGCTCGCGGCTACGACTGGTGGCTGCAGCGGCTGGGCTGGGCCATGCACATGTGCGATCTGCTGCGTATTGACCACTTCCGCGGTTTCGAGCAGTGTTGGGAAATTCCCGCGCACGAGCCCACCGCCGTGCATGGCCGCTGGGTCGACGGCCCCAAGGACGACCTCTTTAATCGCGTTCGTGAAGTTTTGGGCGCTTTGCCTTTTATCGCCGAAGACCTGGGCATGATCACTCCTGAAGTTCACGCTCTTCGCGAGCGCCTGCAGATTCCCGGCATGCGCGTGCTGCAATTCGGTTTCGGTAATCCCGGCGCGCACATCTATCTGCCGCATCGTTTCGAGAAAAACACCGTCGTCTACACCGGCACGCACGACAATGACACCACCGTGGGCTGGTGGCGTTCAGGCGCTACCGAATTCGAGCGTGCCCAGGCCCAGGCCTACCTGGGGCCGTTGGATGAACACGGGGCGCATTGGGCATTTGTGCGCGCGGCCCAGTCGTCGGTCGCCGATTTGTGCGTAATACCTCTGCAGGATGTGCTCGGCCTGGGCAATGAAGCCCGCATGAATATGCCCAGCCAGAGCCTGGGGAACTGGACTTGGCGTTACCAACCTGGGGCGCTGAGCGGATCGCTGGCCGGAGCTCTGGCCGCCCTGGCGGAAGTAACCGACCGCGTAGTGCCGCCTCCCGCCACCGGGAAGGTGAAGCAGGAGCAGTTTTCCGCCTAGCTCACCTACTTCTTCTCAATCAGCCTCGCCCCCAGCAGCGCGCCGTTGCGGTCATCGTGCAGGCGAATCGGGAAGACCAGAATGTTCCACGTCCAGCGCGCGCTTTTGCGCGGCAGGTGCGGCAGGCCGGCAGAGCCTCGGTCAATGTAGGTTTCGCGCGTGTCAGCCACCGTGCGAATAGTGTCCGCCCAGTGGTCGGCTACATCGGAAAACTGCTCGAACATGTTCTTGCCCACAAACCAGGAGCGCTTGCGTCCCTGCATGGCGGCGAAGTAGTCGTTCACATATTGCCAGTTGCCGTCGCGGTCCAGGATTTCCACCACCATGTCATCGCCCATGTTCATGCTGATGCGCGAATAGTAAAAGTCGCGCGCATCCACCACCACCGGCTTGCCCCGTCGCTTGGCCTCAAAGCTGCGCAAGGCTGCCACCAGGTCGTCCACTGAGCTGTAACCCTTCAGCAGGTGCATGTCGGCGATGCCGCCAAAGCGCCGCTCCAGCGTAGCCGACAAGATAATGATGGGGACGTGCGGCCGTTTCTGCCGCAAAGTTTCGGCCACGTCGGTGCCGAACTTGCCCGCTCCCAGGTGGTAATCGAGCACCGCGATGTCAATGTCGTTGAGCTTGGACTCCGCCTCCTCGATCGAAGCGGAGGTCACCACGTCGTAGCCCTTTTGCCGCAGAATAGTGGAACGCACCAGGAGGTTGTCCTCCAGGTCGTCCAGCAGCAGCACCCGGATAGGCTTCCCTTCCGGCTTGATCGCAATTTCCGTTCCGTCACTCATCTTCTCTGCTTCTTAGATGCTCTTACCCGCGAGCACAAATTGACGACTGCCGAAGGAGCTGGCGGTTACCACCTCACCGGTTCCTCGCTTTGCAGCTGGATGCTTTTCATCTGAGCAACGATTTTTTTCGTCTGTCATCCTGAGCGAAGTCGGGTGGTTCGCCGAATCACCCGGTGAGTCGAAGGACCTCTGCGTTTCAAAAAGTACCGATGCTCCTTTAAGGAGTTTCCACATCTAACCTCAATCGCACTTCGCATTGATGCACGCGAGATGCCCTTCGGCAAGCTCAGGGCAAGCACGCCATCCGTTTCGCTAGGCCGTTAATAGCATTGGCGTCCCCGTATTTGCAATAGGTTAGGGTGACGCCGCAAGGTTTGTGAGTGGGGTGGATGGTGTATAGAGGGGTAAAAGTGGACAAAGTGTGCCGCAAAGAGTTCCGTGCCCTGTGCCGTGCCGTGGCTTCTGGTGGCTCCCGGGCGATGCGAGAGGTCACCCCCATCTTGCGGCAGGCTCCTGCAGGTTCCTGTGCTCGCCGCCAACACTTCACTGCGACCTGCGCCACGCCCGCAGCGTCCTCACCGCGTAGGCTTCGGATGTGAGGACCACTCTCATCGGTTCTTGTCGTCGGCGAAATACCGGGACCAGCCTGGGTCATTGAGTTGCTACTGCCTTTGAACCGCCAGCAACCCCAATCGATTGGCGCCCGCCGCCGCAAGACTGTCCATGACCATAAGTACCTTCAGGTATGGTACTTCGGTATCCGCTTGATGTAGGCAATCTTTTCTTCATTCGGTGGGGGTGGAAGACCTGGAGGGTTGAGCCTCGCACGAAATGCCTTTTTGAAGCCCATAGCAATCTCGTCTGTCCTCAGGGGCAGCGGACCGACGTAGGCCTCACCTGCCCTTGAAATACGCATCAACAATGCATTGTCCCGATCTGCATCAGGGGCAGCGATCACATTCTTGGCCCTCACCTAATTTAAATCCGTTGCTCGCACACACCCGGTTGTTACCAATTCCACCCGGATATCGGTTTTTTGCAAGGGCATCGAAACCCAGCCTACGCCCGCTGCGCGTGACATGTCGATCGCTGTAGCGACTTCTTGGAACGGGGTGCGCGGATCCTCTTTCAAGTAAATGATTCGGCTCGTCCGGCCTATGAACATTTGTGCCAGCTG
>DATFDP010000188.1:0-20412 GCA_035252015.1 Terriglobales bacterium | reverse complement strand
GTGGGTATGCGTTCACGGAAGCTGGAGCAGTCGGTGTCGCCGGAGCAGTACTGGTCACCTACGAAACGGAAGCCACTCCTCAGGCGTTTAACCAGACTGGCGTGCGGGCCTTTTGTTCAGTGGAAGATGCTGTCATCCGCTGGGCGCCCAACGGGGCCGCTGCCATCGGTGGTGCGGCCAATTGCACTCCGTTGCAAGCTCTCCAGTAACGCGAGCGCTCATGCAGTTTGGGAAGACGATTCAGGGGCAGGATGCGAGTCCTGCCCCTTATTTCTTCTTCTGGTGCGGAAAATAGCCGTTGTAGCCAAGCGAGCCAGAGGCCAGGGATTTTCCTTAACCTGACGTCAACTCCGTACCTACTTCCTACCTACGTGACCTTTTCAGTGCGGCGCCGAGCCCCCATCATGGCTTCGGCTTGGGCCCTCATTGCTGCCAGTGGAGAAGGGGAATCTTCTTTTTCCGGTGGGAGTGACGGGGCGAAGCTATAGCCAACAACCGCGACGCAGTATCCCCCGGCGGCAGCGCAGGCATAGAGCACCAAGGAGGCACTATGTTGAACGGTTACCTGGCCAAGGCGGCAGCCATCCTGCTGCTATTCAGCTTCCCCGCCACTATGTTGCCGGCCCAGACCCTGGCCCCTCCCCCGGAGCGCGCAGGAATGCTCTATCCGCAGGAAGGGGTAACCGTGAAAGGAAATCCCGTATTCACCTCCACGGCGGTTTACGCCGGCGACGAAATCAAGACCGGGAGTCTCTCTACCCTTCTGACCGGCGAAGGCATCTCCTTGCAGCTCAAGCCCCACACCGCGCTGAAATTCGGCAAAGCCGCGGAACTGGGTTGCGGCGGCCTGGTGCTGGTGACGCGGCATTCGATTCCGGTGCGGCTCGCCGGCATCGAGGTTATTCCCTCCGGCGATCCTGCCAAACTGGAAGTGGATAATGCCGGCGGAACCGCCACGGTGTCGATAAAAAGCGGAACAGCGACCCTGAACCAGGGGGGACAGATTTCGAGCTTGCGGGAAGGGCAGGCGATCACCCGCCCGGTAGCGCAGCGCTGCCCGGCAGCGGTCGCCGGCAGCAGCAGCCCGGGAAGCAATCCCGCCATGTCATCCTCCTTTCTGAGCGGCAACGGGCTTTACTGGGTTCTGGGCGGAGGGGCGGCCGCCGGGGTAATGGCCGGCGTGCTGGCCACGCGCGGGGGCAAGCAGGTCAGCCCCTCGGCGCCGTAAGTTATCCGCTCTAATTCCTGGAAGGCGCGATAAAGGGAGGGGAAATCTTTGTTCTTATTCGCAGAACATAGACGCACGCCTGAATACCGGCCCAGCACAAAGCGAAACCGGGCGTTTCTGCTGCCGATCCTTCTGCTGCTCGGCTTGGTTCCCATGACTGCCCAGGCGCAGCCGGGGCAACTGCCTGCTCCGGCTGCGGTTTCAGGGTCAAGCACCGCTCCGTTCGTAGAGCCCGACGATGCCGGGACTGCCCAGGGGACCACTTCGGGAGAACCCGAATACCTGATCAGCCCGGACGATGTGCTGGATGTCTATGTGCTCGATGTGCCTGAGCTCTCGCGGTCATACGAAGTGAGCGCCACGGGAAAAGTCACTCTGCCTCTGCTGGCCGCTCCCCTGCCCGCCACCGGGCTCACCCTGGAGCAGTTTTCACACTCGGTGCGCACCCGCCTGCAGGAGGAGGGTTTCGTAAGCGATCCGCGGGTGAGCACGTCGGTACGCGAGTCGCGCGTGCACGCTGTCGCCATCACCGGCGCGGTACGCAAGCCACAGATGTACCGGGTGCTGGGGCGCACCACTCTGCTGGACATGCTTTCCCAGGCGGAAGGAGTAGGGGAAGACGCGGGGACGGTGGCCATCGTGCGCCGCGGCGACATTGCGGTGAGCGCGCTAAAGGCGCGCTCGCCGCAAACCGGGGTGCCGCGCGCCGTGAGCGTGGATCTGGAGCGCCTGCTGGGAAAGGGCGATGCGGCGGCGAATATTGACATCTACCCGGGAGACCGCATTGTGGTGCCGCGCGCCGGCATCGTGTACGTGGTGGGAGCGGTCAATCGCCCCGGCGGCTTCCCTCTCAAGACCGGCAAGCAGAGCATCACGGTGCTGCAGGCGCTGGCTCTGGCGGAAGATCTCAAGACCTCGGCGGTGCGCAGCAAGGCGGTCATCATCCACGGCGACGCTGCCGCGCCCGGCGGGCGCCGCCAGGTCCCAGTTGACCTGAAAAAACTCCTGGCCGGCAAAAGCCCGGATCCCGCTCTGGTGGCGGAAGACATCTTGTTTGTGCCCGACAGCTCCAGCCGCCGGGCGTTGAAACGCGGCGCCGAGGCGGCGCTGCAGATGGCCACGGGGGTGGCCATCTACCGCTTCTGAAGAGAACACCAAATGAACAATAATGGCAACGGTCTTGCCCGGCCGGAGTTGGTGGCCGCGGAAGCCGCGGCAGTGGTCAAGCAGATGCCGCTGACGCCACCCGGGCGTTTGCTGCCGCCCCTGGAGGCGGACACGCAGATGGCCGGGGATGACATCTCGCTGGCTACCTACTGGAATGTCCTGTTAAAACGGCGCTGGACCGTGGTGACTGCGACCCTGGTTCTGACCACGCTGGCGGTGATCGCATCCTACCGCATGACTCCCATTTACCGAGCCACCGCCAGAGTGGAGGTGGAAGCCGACACTCCTCTCATTCAGTCGCTCAGCGACTTGTATCAAAAAGCCGAAGCCGACGATGCTTTCCTGCAAACCCAGATCCAGGTGCTCAAAAGCGACAACCTGGCGTGGCGCACCATCCAGGAGCTGCGCCTGGCGGAGAATCCCGCGTTTCTGCGCCAGCCACTCACCCCGGCGGCGGATAGGGAGCGACGCAAGCTTGGCCTGATTGACGCATTCCGCGTCCGGGTCAACGTGCAGCTGGTGCCGCGCACGCGCATGCTGCTGGTGGGCTTTGAAAGTTCCGACCCGCGGCTGGCCGCGGAAGTGGCCTCGGCGCTGGTCAATAACTATGTGGACTACAACTTCCGGGAAAAATACGATGCCACGCGCCAGGCCTCGGGCTGGATGGAGCAGCAGCTCGACGAACTCAAGGCCAAGGTGGAGAAATCACAGCAGGCGCTGGTGGGGTACGAACGGCAGAACCAGATCGTCAACACCAGCGACAAGCAGAACGTGCTGGAGCAGATGCTCTCTGACGTCAGCCGCGACTTGACCAATGCGGAGAGCGAGCGCATTCAGAAGGAGTCGCTCTACCGCCAGGTGCTGGCCAACCGCGCGCAGGTAGCCGCTCTGGCACACAGCGAACTGCTGCAGAAACTGGAAGAGAAGGCGGCCGACTTGCGCGGCCAGTACACGGAAGTCACGGCCCAGTATGGTCCCAAATTCCCCCGGGCGGTACGCCTGCAGCAGCAGCTGGGGGAATACCAGTCGCAGATTACGCGCGAGCAGAACCGGGTAATCGAACGCGTGCGCACTGATTACAACGCTGCCGTCAGTCGGGAAAGCCTGGCGACGCAGGCCTTCGCCCGCCAGAAAGAAGAGTTGGGCCGGCTGAACCAGCTGCTGGTGCAGCACAACATCCTGCAGCGGGAGTTTGAAAGCAACCAGCAACTTTATCAGAGCCTGCTGCAGCGCCTGAAAGATGCCACCGTATCGGCGGGCCTGCGCTCAACCAATATCCACGTGGTAGACAATGCTCTGCCTCCCACTACTCCCATCCGGCCGCGCAGGCCCCTGAACATCGCGCTCGGCCTGTTGGGCGGGCTGGTGCTGGGAGTCATCTGCGCCTTTGCCCAGGAAGGCCTGGACCGCTCCATCCATTCTGCCGACCAGGTTGAAAGCCTCCTTCTGGCTCCGGCCCTGGCGGTGATTCCGCTCGACCGCTCCTCCCGGCCGGCGGCTCGCGGCTTGATGTCGCGGCTGCAGAAGCGGCGCCCCGCTAGGCGCCAGAGCGAAGTGGCGCTGACCGTTGTGCATCGCCCCAAATCGGTGCTAGCCGAGTCCTACCGCGCTTTGCGCACGGCCGTGCTGCTGTCGTCGGCGCCGGCCGCGCCCAAAACCTTGCTGGTAACCAGCGCCCACATGGGCGAAGGCAAGTCGGTGACCGCGCTCAACCTGGCGCAGGCCATGGCCCAGCGTAAGGGGCCGGTTCTGATTATGGATTGCGACCTGCGCAAGGGCAGCGTCGCCCGCGTCCTCGACCTCAATGTTGAAAAGGGGGTCAGCTCCGTGTTGACGGGAACGGACGTACTGGATGAGGCCCTGCAGCAGTGCCCGGAGCAAGCCAATCTCTGGGTGCTGCCCTGCGGGCCGGTTCCGCCTAATCCGGCGGAGTTACTGGGCTCCGACAGCATGGCGGAACTGTGGAAACAGCTGCGCAGCCGCTACGAGCACATCATCATTGACTCCCCGCCCGTGCTGCTGGTCACCGACGCGACCATCCTATCTAACCTGGCTGACGGGGTAATCCTGGTGGCGGAGAGCGGGAAGACGCCGCGCGCCGCGCTGCTGCGCACCCGCCGCATCCTGGACGATGCTGGGGCCAGGATTCTGGGCGTGGCGCTGAACAAGCTGGACCAGCGGCATAGCGGTTACTACGACTACGGCTACTACCGCTACGGTTACCACCATTACGGCGAATACAGTTACGGATATGGCACCGGCGGCTCACAGCGCTAGCGGGACGGAGGTCGCCTGCAGAGAAAAACGGACCGGAGTACAGCGGATGGATGCGGGATCGGCAAGCGTGTCGCTCTCGCTGCGCGGAAGCTTTCGTGCGGCGCTCTTCCTGCTGGCCGTGTTCGTTCCCGGCCTGTGGCTGATCATCAGCCTGGCCCGAGCGGGTGTGGCTGGAACCTGGGGAGATTCGGTGGATCTGGCCAGACTACAGCAGGCGGTGGCTCTCGATATGCGCAATCCGGAGTGGCACTACAACCTGGGCACCGTCTATCTCTGGGCCGGAGGCGGCAATCCGGCAGCCGCGGTCAAGGAGCTGTGCGAGGCCACGCGCCTCAATGCACATGTGGCCATGTACTGGTCAGCGCTGGGCAAGGCGTGCTACGCCGCCGGCGACTTGAGCTGCGCCGACCAGGCTTTCCAGCGCGCTGCCCGGCTGGCTCCGGTAAAGCCGCGCATGCTCTGGGAGGCTGGACTGCACTACGCCATCACCCGCCGTCCCGCTGATGCTATGCCGCATCTGCAGCAGCTGCTGCGCCTGGAGCCCTGGCAGGCTTCCCAGGTTTTTGAAATGCTGCTGCGCGCTGGAACCGATGCGCCCTTTGTCTGGCGCGAACTGGTGAGTTCCGCGACCCCCGAGATGCGTCTGGATTTCATGTCCTTTCTCGTGAGCCACGATGAAACTCGGCCAGCAGAAGAATTCTGGGCGGAATTGGCGGGAGCGAGAACAGCCATTCCGCAGACGGCTGCCACCCGCTATGTAGAGCAACTGCTCCGCCACGGCCACTACCGTGCTGCGGCTGAAGTGTGGACATATCTGCGGCGGACGGGAGTTTTGGCCAGCGACCCCGCCTCAAACCTGGTATACAACGGCGGCTTCGATCAGCCGCCGCTCCGGAACGGCTTCGACTGGCACTTGCAGCCGCACACTTATCTCAGCGTGGATGCGGCTGACCGGCATGCTCACGGCGGCGAGCACGCTCTGCGGCTGGATTTTACGGTACCCGACAATTCCGAGTACGAGCCGGCGTATCAGTACGTGCCGGTAGTGCCGAAACAAACCTATCTACTCTCTGCCTATGTACGCGCCGAGCACATTACCTCCGACAGCGGTCCGCGCCTACGGGCCCAGGACCCGCAATGTCCCTCCTGCCTGAGTCTCACCACCGAAGGCACAGTGGGAACCCGGGGTTGGCACCGGCTGGAAGCGCAATTTACCGCGCCACCGTCGGCAGAAGTGATCCGGCTCTCTGTGTGGCGGCCGCGTAGCCGCTCTTTCCCCATGGAGATCAGCGGCCAGTTCTGGCTGGACGATGTCTCACTGCGCCCCATCTCTGCGGACGAAATCCAGGCGGCCGCCCGAGTTCCGCAGCCATGACCACCTTTTCCGTGCCGCAGAATTTCGCCTCGGCAAACGCCGGACGTGGCGGGACAGCCGAAATCGCCACCTGGCCGCTGGTGGCGGTGCTGATGGCCGCTCCGCTGGCATTTGGCGCCGTGCCAAGCTGGGCGTGGGCCGGCATGGGCATCGCCATCGTGGTCCTGGCGCTGTCCGGGGCGGTCCAGCGTGTGCGCGCTGGCAGCCTGACCCTGCCCTGGTCTCCTCTGTTCGTTCCTCTCATGGTGGCGCTGGGACTGGCGCTGGTGCAGTTGCTTGCCGGCTGGAGCATGGACGCGGCGGCCACCCGCGAGTCGGCGATGAAGCTGGCGGTTTATGCCCTGGCGTTTTTTCTGGCCCTGCTGTATTTCTCACGCGCCTCTGCCCGCCTCTGGCGGCTCGTAGCGCTGGCGGTCACGATCTATGCTTTCGCCGTCGCCCTCTTCGCTATGCTGCAATTCTTCGCCCGCCCGGGACTTCTTTACGGCATCATCAAGCCGCGCTGGGGCGGCTACATCTTTGGCCCTTACGTCAGCCACAACCACTATGCCGGGCTGATGGAGATGCTGGTCCCGCTGGGCGTAGGCCTGGCGCTGACTCCGCGCCCGCGGCATCCGGCACGGCCGCTCGTGGTTTTTGCCGTTCTGATTTCCGTCGTCTCCGTGCTGCTCTCTGGCTCCCGCGGCGGTGTTATCGGGCTGCTCGCTGAATTTGCTTTCCTGACTGCAGCTGTGTTTTGCGCACAGCCAGCATCGCCGGAACGCAAGCGCGCGCTCATCGCCGGCTTCGCTGTCGCATTCCTGGCCGGTGCCTCCTTTTTCTGGCTGGACCCGGGAGGCGTCTGGCAGCGATGGGAGCAACTGTCTGAATCCCGGGAACTGACCGCCAACATGCGCGGCCAGGTTAGCGCCGACACGCTGCGCATGGCTGACGCCCACCTGGCGCGCGGGATTGGACTGGGCGCCTTTGCAGCCGCTTATCCCGCTTACCAGACGGTAGTCACCGACGATCTGATTGACTACGCCCACAACGACTATGCCCAGTTTGTGGCCGAAGGCGGCTTAGCTGCCGCGGTCCTCATCCTCATTTCGCTGCCCCTGTTCTTCCGCCTGGCCCTCCGCCGCCTCCGGCAGCGGCTGGAAGAGCCCACGGGCTGGCTGCAGCTGGGCGCGGCCGCAGGCGTCTGCGGCATCCTGGTGCACAGCCTGCTGGACTTCAACCTGCACATTCCCGCTAACGCGGCGTGGTTCGCCTTTTGTGCCGCTCTGGCCACGCTTCGCCGAAACCCCGCCCCAGAACTCGACTGTAACCTGCCATGAGTTCCGCCGGAATTGAGGAATCTTCGCTGCTGTCGCAGAAGGCGGCACTGGGCATCAGCCGTCCAGCAGAGCACGCGGCTGATTTCGTGGACCGTGTGGCCAGGCTGCATACGGTGGCGCAAGTGGCAGCCGACGCCGTCACGGTGGCGGGTGCGGTCCTGCTCTCTTATGGCGCCTACCACAACCTGGGATTGGGCAAGCATATCTACTATGCTTGGGACATCATTGGCGGGGCGGCAGCAGGCTTCGCGGTGCTGTTCGTGCTCATGCTTGACCGCGACGGGGCTTATCGCCAGGGCAGCAGCCTGCTGCGCATCAAGGAAACCGAGAGAACGTTGCGCGTCTCCACGCAGGCTTTTCTGCTGACCTTTCCCGTGACTTTCTTTGCCGGACGGCTGTTCTCCCGCTGGTGGTTCGCGCTGGCCATGGCCATCGTGCCGCTATGCCTGATTGCCGAAAAACAGCTGCTGTTCTTGCTGGTGCGGATGCTGCATAAGAAGGGTTATGGCACTCGCCGGAGCGTGATCTATGGCGCCGGCTACACCGGCCGGCGCGTGTTTTCCGCCCTGGCGCGGTCGCTCAAGCTGGGCCTGGTCCCGGTGGCGGTAGTGGATGACGACCTGGCTCTCTCCGGCCAGGCGGTGTACGAGTTCGACTACCGCCGCAAACGCTCGGTTCCCGTGGTGTGCGGGCCGGTGGACAGGAAACTGCTGCTCGAACTCAATGCGGAGGTGCTGGTGGTGGCCATTCCTTCGCTGCTGCCGGAAAAGTTTATGCAAACCGCGAGCGAAGCCGCGGCTGCCGGTGTCTCCGTGACTTTTGTCCCCAACCTGGCGGCGCCCTCCGATCTGTGGACCCAGAACGTGGATGTGGACGGGCTGCTTTTGAGTTCCATCGCTGGTCCTGCTCCCAAAATTCTGTACGAGGCGGCCAAGCGGGTTTTTGACTTCGCCGCCGCCTCCGCCCTGCTGCTACTGTTCTCGCCCCTTCTGCTGATCATCGCCGCGCTGGTGCGCCTGGATTCTCCCGGACCAGTCCTGTTCCGGCAGCAGAGGGTGGGCAAAGGCGGCAGGCCGTTCCAGGTTTACAAGTTCCGCACCATGCTCCAGGGGGCGCCCGCGTATTCGAAGTCGCCCACCGTGTCCTCGGACCCGCGCATTACCTCCCTCGGTCACTTCCTGCGGCGCAGCAGCCTGGACGAGCTGCCTCAGCTGCTGAATGTCCTAAAAGGGGAAATGTCGCTGGTGGGCCCGCGCCCGGAGATGCCCTTTCTGGTGGAAACTTACTCGGCGCGCCAGCGCCAGCGCCTGCAGGTGTTGCCCGGCATCACCGGCCTTTGGCAGCTCAGCGCCGACCGCGCCTTCCTCATTCACGAAAACATCCAGTACGACCTGTACTACATCCGTCACCGCAGTTTCTTTATGGATGTTGCCATCCTGCTGCACACCCTGGTGTTTGCCATGCGTGGTGTGTAGCAGGAGCCAAGAGCAGATGCCAGAGTACGCTGCCATCGCCAAGGTTCCCTGGGCACAGCCCGCGCCTCCCACTTTCGACGTGCTGGGCGTGCGCGTCCACGCGGTGCAGATTCCCGAGATGATCCGCCGCCTGGAGCAATGGATTGCCGAAGGCCCGCGCGGGCGCTACGTCACGCTGACCAATGTCCACGCCATCATGCAGGCGCAGGCCCAGCCTGCCTTCAAGCAGGTGCTCAATCAGGCGGCCAGCGTCTGTCCGGACGGCATGCCGCTGGTGTGGGTGGGACGGCGGGCCGGGCACAGTATGGCGCGTCGCGTCTACGGCCCTGACCTGCTCTGGGATTTCTGCCGGGCCACACAGGACAAGGGCTACTCCCATTTCTTCTATGGCGGCGGAACAGGAATTGCAAAGCGTCTGGCCGTGGAACTCACAGCACACTTTCCCGGTGTGCGTGTTGCGGGCTGCTATTCTCCGCCCTTCCGCCCGCTTTCAGAACAAGAAGACGCGGTGGTGGTGCGCCGGATTAATGACGCCGCGCCCGACCTGCTCTGGGTCGGGCTGGGCTGCCCCAAGCAGGAATTCTGGATGCACCAGCACGCCGGCCGTCTGCGGGTGCCGGTCATGCTGGGCGTCGGCCAAGCCTTCGACATCTATGCCGGCAGCCTGCGCCAGGCGCCGCGCTGGATGCGCGAGCACGGTCTGGAGTGGCTGTTCCGCCTGTGCCTGGAGCCGCGCCGGCTGGGGAAAAGATATCTCGTCTACAACAGCCGGTTCGTGGCGGCGGCTCTGAGGCGAATACTGAGGCAGCGAAGTTATCGCTAGCGGCTTTCTGTTGTCGGCGCTCTGATTCGACCAGCAAATGCAACTGCGAAGAGTAGTACGCCGGATGTTCCACGGAGCGGGCTTCGAAGTTCGTCGTCTTGTGCCGGAACAGTCTGAGTGGGCGGGCCTCTGTCGGATGCTGGCGGTCCAACAGGTGACTGTGGTTTTCGATGTAGGCGCCAGTACGGGCTGTTTTGCGAGTCATTTGTTCGATGCCGGCTTTGATGGCCGAGTCGTTTCATTCGAGCCGCTTACTCGCTCGCACAGCGAGTTGCTCAACGCAGCGCGCGGCAATACACGATGGATTGTGGCCCCTGCACTGGCGATAGGTTCTGAACGAGGTACAAGCACAATCAACGTTTCAGCCAACGTCGGCTCTAGCTCACTGTTGCCGATGCTAAGCGCTCATCTTGCGGTCGCGCCACCTTCCGCATTTATCGGCAAAGAAACGGTGCAGGTCACAACGTTGGACGACGTGGCCTCTGATTTCCTGGCCGGAGAGGACGTAGTATTCATCAAGATTGATGTCCAAGGCTTCGAGAGTGAAGTCTTGAAAGGTGCACAACACACCTTGGCCCGGGCCGCCGGCGTGCACGTAGAGTTGTCTTTCGTGCCGCTGTATGAGGGACAGTCCCTGTTCCAGGACCTGTGGCACCATCTGAGTAGCCTTGGTTTTGAACCTTGGGCGTTTTTTCCGGCATTCACCGACAACACCACAGGCCGAATGCTCCAAATCGACGGCGTGTTCTTTCGCCAGGTGTGCGCGGCGTGAAAATGCAGCCCACTACAGACGACATTCGGGCCGAGGCTTTGCAGTTTCGACCTAAACTTTCAATATCGGCCGAACCAGTCAAATTCTATTACTTGCCTAACGAGCCCTACCCCGACTTTTTTCAGGTAGGGCCCCGCCGCGCGTTCGGAACACTAGCGGCAGCTGGCCGAATCTCGGAATTCCGTGTCTTTTCTTTTCTCAAAGAGGCACAACGACTGGGCAACGATGCGGCAGTAGGACGCCGAATTCTCGACGAAGTGATCTCGTTCAAACCTGACATTCTCTTTTGGCAGCATGTTAGCGGCTTTAATCTGGAGTCCGAATTTATGCCGTCGCTCCGGCAAGCCTCGCCGAAGACCCTGCTGGTTTATCACGAAGGCGATGCCTACGGCCGTGTCCATAAGCGTTATCCTCCAGCCACCCGCCATTTCATCGGCAGCTTTGATTTGGTTTTCCAAGTGGCACTGGGCCCGGCGCAACGGCTCAGCGAGCGAGTGGGCGCCAAAAGGATTTACTGGACGCCGCATTCCTTCGATGCGGAACGCTTTCCCTTGCTGCCTGTCCCCTACGCTGATTCGCGCCAACACGAAGCCATCATGATCGGGGATGTGATCCGCCGAATCCCTGGAATCTGGGAGTTGCCGGGCTCCGGCGAACGCTACCGGCTTGCCGCAAGACTCTGGAAGTTGCTGGGCAGCAAGTTTGCAGTCTATGGGGATGGGTGGAACATTCCTGCGTCAAAAGGCCCGTTACCTTACGAGCAGCAGCACCAGGCGATCCGTCAGGCCTGGGTTTCGGTGGGATGGGACCACTTTCCCCGCCATGCTTACTATTTTTCTACCCGCCTTCCGATTGCCTTGGCGGCTGGCGTTCCCCACGTAACCAGCTATCACCCGGGATACGAGAATGTTCTGCACAACTGTCCCGGTCTGATTCTCGCCCAGACTGTGCAGGAGGCGGTTGATGGTACGCTCTATTTCCTCAGCCTCGACCGGCAGAAGCTCATTGACTTGGGCGCTGCCTGCCGCGATTTCGCGTTTAACAACTTCGAGGCAACCAAGGTATATACGACAGTCTTCAACAAGTGCCTGGAACATCTGGACGAGAAGACAAGCAGAGCAGGCTCTTGCTAGTCGACTATTCGAGGGAATTGCGCTGGAGCTACATCGGGTCGTTTGCGCTCGGTGTTTTGCAGATAGCTTCCACCAGCATCATGGCGCGGCTGCTGACGCCTGCCGACTTCGGCATCATGGCAGTAGTACTGGTGCTGTCACGCGCCCTTGGCTACTTCGCTCAGTTAGGTGTGGCCCGAGCGCTGGTCCAGAAGGAAACCATCGATGAAGAGGAGATTCGAGGTGCATGGACAGTCGCCCTCACCTGCGGACTGTTAAGCACGCTGGCGATGTTTGGGGGCGCAAGCTGGTTTGCGCGTTTTTTCCACCAGGAAGCGGCAACCGCCGCCATCCGCCTGTTCTCATTCAACTTCCTGCTGCAGGCTGTGGCGTTGACTCCGGCCGCACTGCTGCGGAGGCGGTTGCACATCAAACGGCTGGCCGGTATCGAGACTCTGGCCTTTGTCATCGGGCAGTTCGCATTGGGAGTGCCGGCAGCCTGCCTCGGCGCCGGGTATCGGGCGATTGTGCTTTCCATGCTGGGCCAGTCGCTGGTGTTGGCTGTAGTTTCCTTTGCTGCTGCCTCACATTCCTTGCGGCCATCGTTCAGTTTCAGGCGCTACAGCAGCCTGATATTTTTTGGGGGCAAGGCATCCGGCGTCAGCGTCATCGAGTATTTGAGCGCTTCTGCCGATACTTTTACTCTTGGAAAAGTCGCCTCGGCCACGTCGCTGGGTCTGTACAACCGCGCCTTCTTGCTCATCAATCTGCCGCTGCAGTATCTGTCCGATGGGTTGAAGAAGGTACTGTTCCCGGCGCTAGCACGCGAGCAGAACGATGCGGTGCGGCTGCGGCAGCTGATAGTGGATGCAACGCGCACCTTCTCGGCAGTGGTCATTCCGGTGGGAATCGGGGCGGCATTTTCGGCGCGCCCCATTGTGCTCACAGTGCTCGGGGAAAAGTGGAGCGATGCCGTCCCGGTATTTCAGTGGCTTTGCCTGGCGGCGGTATTCAATTGCCTTTCGCACATCTCGGCTCTTTCCACTGAGGCAGTAGGGAAGTTTTGTGGGAAGGCATGGGCACAAAGTGCCGTAGCGGTCACAATGCTGGTGGCGGTCTACGAAGCGTCTAAGTACGGCATCGCTGCTGCCGGGATAGCAGTGGCCGTGGTCGAGGCTTTTCGTTGCATCCTTCTTCTCCTGATTTCGACCCGCCTGCTGAAGTGCTCACCGTTGCGAATAGTGCGCACCTGGGCGCCTGGATTGGGCGGAGCCGTGGCCGTGGGCCTCACTGCGGCGCTGATTGACCGCGCGACGATGCTGCCCACATCGCCTCTGATACGACTGGTCCTGGCCATCATGTCTTGCACAGTGGTGCTCTTCGCCTACTATCGCGTGTTCTATGCGCAGGCGGTCCTGCTCCCCATGAGTGCGCTGGTCGCGTCTGGGCGTCGGGAGTATCCTGCAGCCGCTTGAAACGGCACTCGTACTCGATTTGCGGAAGTGAGCAGTTCGCGCAAATGCATCGCACGGAAGTTGCGGACGCGGAAAAGCAAGGATTGAGCCCGGAACTGTGGAAATATTAGTCTTCTCCTGGGCAGTACTCATAGCCGCTCTGGGGATTATCGCGCTTGTACGTCGCTTTGAGCTTGGACTAGCGCTAGTACTCGCGGCCCTGCTGCTCGACACCCTGTTTGTAAAGGAGATGCCAGGATTAGACATCGGGATTTGGGTTTATCCCAAAGACATCATCTTCTGCCTCCTCTTGTCCGCGGCAATAGTCCGGCTATTGCCCTGGCGCCGGCAACTGCGGCGCGGCCGCTGGATAGGCGTTCTGCTGCTTATCATGTTCCTCCTGGCGTTTTTGCGTGGCTTGCCGCTATACAGCCTCAAGGCCGTAGGCAACGAGACCCGTGGTTATTTCCCGTTTATAGTCGCCTTACTCTACTTTTCCACTTTTAAGTACGATCGCCGACGCCAGTCTCGGCTGATAACGATCTGGCTTGCCGGCAGCCTTGGCATCTGCGCCCTGATCATATTTCGCTGGATCGCGACCGACCTCGGATTAGGTATCGCCAGCCAATGGGAGACGGTGGCAGGGGATATAATGATGCGCGTCGTTCATTCCATCCACGGATTTTATCTAGCCACTGCCTTTTTCTTCTCCCTCTACCTTTACTACACGAACTCCGGACCCACCTGGCAGCGCCGGCTTTTCCTGGTGTTGGGACCGGTGGTGGTTCTCTTACAGCTACGCTCGGTTTGGATCGCAGTAATCCTGGGCATGCTTTGGCTGTGCGCGCGCGACGCTCGCTTTCGCACCCGCTTTACTATCGGGGTGGCCGCCTCGCTCGTGGTCGGCGCGCTACTCACGCTGCTTCTGTTCGGGTCGCAGCGGGACAGCACCCAGAGCTCTCTGCAGCGTTCGGCTTCCGACACGGGCACATTCGCCTGGCGAGTTGAGGGCTGGAAAGCGCTGCTCGCGGAAAAAGCGCCGCCTGAGACCCTGCTGATGGGGCAGCCATTCGGTGCTGGCTTCGACCACGATATTGAGGGCCGTACAACGTCTGTCTCAGCGCATAATTTTTATCTCGAAACATTGATTCAGTTCGGGGTTCCCGGCGTGCTGTTCCTCTTCGGTGTGTACGTCTGGTGCATCCGGCGATTGTGGCGCGCTCCGCATCAGCCCCTCTACCCCGATTGCCGTCTGTGGCAGGCATTCCTGGTCATGCACCTGGGCTACTCTGTGACCTATTCCGTGAATTACGATCAGGCAATTCTGCTCGCGGTCGTAGTCAGCGTGCTTTCCGACACTTCCGGCGCAGAGTTTCTGGCAATAAGCCGCGCACGTGTCCTGCGGATCAGCGCTGCCCCTCTCCCAGAAGCGCAGGTTCCCATGCTCCCCGGAAATGCCCTTAGTATGCCTGCTCAGGCGCCCTAAAGAGACATCGATGAATAGCTTCATGGCGGAGACCGGCGGCCGTCAGCGTGAGTGCAGATGAAGGCCTCATCCGAAACCTGGATTGTGATTCCGGTGCACAACCGGAAGCCGCTGACTCTCGCCTGCCTGGCTTCTCTCGCTCGACAGACATGCAGCGACTTTGCCGTGATGGTGGTGGATGACGGATCCACGGATGGAACCTCGGAAGCGATCCAGGAAAGCTTCCCCCAGGTGCACCTCATCTGCGGCTCTGGCGACTTGTGGTGGACCCGCGCCACCAACCTGGGCGTGCAGCATGCCCTGGAACACGGAGCAATCCGCGTGGTGACGCTCAACGACGACTTGGAGTGCACGCCCGATTGCCTGCAGAGACTCCTGGAAGCTGCCGACTTACATCCCGAGGCGCTGCTGGGCTGTGCCGCCTGCGATATCGCCACCGGCAAACTGATCCACAAGGGCGCGTTAGTGGACTGGAAATCGGCCCGCTTCGACTGCCCGGTCCAGCCTGCGGGCTCCGACCTGCTGGAGGTTTCCCACCTGCCCGGCCGCGGCATGTTGGTTCCGGCGCGTGTCTTCCAGAAGATTGGATTGTTCGACGCCAAGGGACTGCCCCATTATGGTGCCGACTATGACTTCTCCCTACGGGCAAAGGCGGCAGGCTTCGACATTTTTTGCGCTGCCGATGCGCGAATCTGCAGCCACCTGCAAGAGTCGGGGACCACAAAGCTATTCGCTCAGCGCTCGCTGCGCAACTATCTGCACCACCTGTTTGGCATGAAGGGTGGGGGCAATCTGGCCGTCTTCACGCGCCTCGCCTGGCGCCATTGCCCGCGGCGCTATCTCGCCAGCTTTCTGGTGCGCGGCCTGGCCGCGCGACTGGGCGGCTATCCCCTGGCATGGGTAAGGGAATGGCGGCATTAGCGTTCTGCAAACGCTCGTACCTGCGGCTGAGGAATTTGCCGACGCCTCTAGGCTGGGGCCCGGAGATCGGCGTTCCTGCCCGCGTCTTGCGGGACCCGCTTCGCCGACGCAACCGGGTGCTGCTGAATGTCAATATCGACGACTTCGCCCCGTACTGCTCCGGCGATGGGAGGCTGGACCTAGGCGGAGATATTCATGGCGGGTTGGCGGCGGAACTGAAGCGCTTGCTCGAGGATTTTCCCGCGCTCCGACTGACGTTGTTCGTCATTCCCGACCTGCAGCTCGCCCGTAAGCCGGTTTGCCGCCAGCTTCGGGCTGGCATCCTGGAGCCGCATAATGCGGCATGGCTCGACTTTTACCGCCACTGGTCGCAGCTGGGACGGGTCGAACTGGCCGTACACGGCCTACATCACCGGCAGGCCGACAATCTCTTGTTCCAGCCGCACGTGGAGTTCGCGTTCAAGCCTTACCTCGCGGTGAAACAGGCCGTCAGCCGTGCCACCCAGATATTTGCCGAGGCCGGCCTGCCGCTGACTGGCTTCCGGCCGCCGGGCTGGGGCATCAATGGCGATTTGTCCCTATTGCAAGTGATGCAGGAAACCGGTTTTGCCTACCTCGCCGGATCATCGCTGGACGGAGGCTTGAACCAGGGTCGCCAGCGGGTGAGCAACTACTACCCCAGCATGATCGCCGGTGTGCTGAACCTGCCGCAGAACGTCCTGCTCGACTGGCCCAAATCGCGGCTGCTGGGACAGGCGGAGCGCATCGCACGCGCACGCGGCATGATCTCGATCAAAGCCCATACCCGCTGGAACGGCAGCCCCAATGAGCTTAGCGGGCCGGCGCTCGCGAAACTACGCTGGCTGCTGGTTGCCATCGCTGACCGCTTTGGTGATGATGAGATCGAGTACGCCACCCTGCATCAGATTGCCCAGCTGGTGGCGACGGGCGAGCAGCGGCCAGAAGCGGTTCTGCCCGGGGCGGCGGCTGCGGGCAGGGGAGGACATGCCGGTGGCTAGGGTGCTGTTCACTCGCAGCCGGGTGGAGCCGTTTCGGGCGCCTTTCTATGCAGGGCTGCAGGCCCGCCTCGCCGGTTTGGGTATCGCCATGCAAGTAGCAGTACCGCGGCCAAATTGCGGAGACCGGCCGCCGGATTGGCTGTTGCCGGTGAGCGGCGGCGAGATTGGATTAGCCGGCAAGACGCTCGCCTGGCAGAGCATCACTCCCCACTTGCGTGGCCTGGATCTGATTGTCATGCAGCAAAATGCCAGCCAGCTGACGAACTATTGGCTGCTGGCCTGTCGCCAGCATTTTGGTTACCGAGTGGCGGCCTGGGGACACGGTGTGGCATTCCAGACCGATTGGGCAACCCCCTTGAGCCGCTGGCTTAAACGCACGCTCCTATCCCAAGTCGACTTCTGGTTTGCGTACACCCCTAAGGTGGCCTCCATCGTTGAGGGCAGCGGCTTTCCCCGCAACCGCATCTGCACCGTTTTCAACGCTATTGACACGGAAAATGAGCAACGGTTCCGCCACTTGATTACCGAGGAGCAAAAGCAGGCTCTGCGGCGGGAACTGGGCATGCAAAGCAGTGCCCACCTGATTTCGTTCTGCGGCTCCCTGTACAAAGCGAAGCGCCTGGAGTTTCTCCTCGAGGCTTGCCGACGTGTGCGTAACGGCGGGCTGGAACTGCACCTCGCCATCATCGGAGATGGCGGGGAAGAGCGGTGGCTGCGCGCCCGCAGCCAGGAAGAGCCCTGGGTGCATCTGGTCGGGCCAGCCCAGGGAGAACGTAAAGCGCTCTTGCTGGGCGTCTCGACCTGCATGGCCGTGTCGGGCGTGGTAGGCCTAGCGGTGGTGGATGCCTTTGCGCACGAATGTCCTCTGGTCACAACCGATATTCCCGGCCACGGGCCCGAGATCGAATATCTGCTGCCAAAGGAGAACGGGTTGAAGACTGCCGACAACGTGCAGAAGTTTGCCGACGGCATCACTGCCGTGCTCTGTGACCCCGAGCTGCGTGGGCGGCTGCAGCAAGGGTGCCGCGAGGCCGCCTCCCGCCTAACGTTGAGAAACATGGTGGAATGCTTCGCAGCGGGGATTGTGCGCGCGCTGCAATTCCCACCCGGATTCGTGCCGGGCCAGGAGAACTAATGACCGATTTAACTTGGATGATGCATCGCCTGCTGCGCCGGGCCGGCTTCGACCTGATCCGCTATCGCGAGTCGCAGCGGATCAGCGGGATGTTTCCGCCGCTGGAGGAAATCTTCCGCACCGGCAGCCTATCCAACTACTGCATTCACGATGGTTACCGGCCGCGGAAGCAGGCCGCCTACTGCGATCAGACCGCCAGCGGTGATCTATGGCAGAAGGAAGTCTATGCTTTTGCCCGGGAAGTTCTGGACCAGCACGCCTTGCACAGCGTGGCCGACATCGGTTGCGGGTCGGGCTATAAGCTGATGCACTACTTCGGAGCGACGAAAACCATCGGCTTGGATGTCGGCCGCACCTGCGAGCAGTTGCGCCGGACGTACCCCCAGGCTGTCTGGCGGGAAGCTGATTTCGCCGCGGACCCGGGCTTTACCGCCGATTTGGTCATCGCCGCCGACGTCATCGAACACCTGCCGGACCCGGATCAATTGCTGGCCTTCATTCCCCGGCTGGACCCGCAATGGATCGTGATCTCCACTCCCGAGCGCAACCTCCTGCTCGACGGAGCGCATCACGGGCCGCCCCGAAACCCCTGCCATGTTCGGGAATGGAGCTTCATGGAACTGCAGGCGTATCTGGGCACATTCTTCGAAATCCTGGAGCATTTTGTCTGCAATGCGCGGCAGTGCACGCAATGCGTCCTGTGCCGGCCCCGTCGCACGAAATGGGACGGCGTACCCAGCCGGCTTCACTAGAAGCGTGGGTGGGCGCCACGCCGCGCCGGCCGCGTCTGAGCGACTGAGAGAGTCGCTGCGACCTGCATCCCGCGGGAGCCGCGGCGGGCGGGGGCATTGGCTTCCATGCGGCCTTTGGGAGTACGTGGCAATCCCAGCTCGTCTCCAATGCCTTTCTGTGTGCCTGCCGGTGGCGGGACGACGCCGAGCCCACATCCGCTTCGCAGAACAGGAGTACCACATGATCAACCCCAACCCGGTGTCCGGCGCAAAGCAGCCCCTAGTCTCGGTGGTGATGGCTGCCCACAACGAAGAGAACTATATCGGCGAGGCCATCGCCAGTATCCTGAGCCAGACCTACCAGCATCTGGAGCTGATCGTGGTTGACGACTACTCCAGTGACCGAACCTGCGAGGTGGTGCGCTCCTTTTCCGACCCGCGTGTTGTGTTGTATGTGAAGAGGTGCGAGCTGCCGGGAGAAATCGCCACTCGCAACATTGCCGTGGAGTTGGCGCGCGGCGAACTGGTGGCTTATCAGGACGCCGACGACACGTCGCATCCGTGCCGGCTGCAGCGGCAGGTAGCGGAGTGGCAGGCGGGAGAGCGGCCGCGCATTGTCGGCTCCTGGATCCAGCGCAAGCTGGCGGGCCAAAGCCGGACCTTCCGCCTTCCCGTCCCGCATGCGGAAATCGTGGCCGGCTTTTACCGGCTCTACGACCGGGCCACTTTTGTCAGCGGCACCATGCTGCTACCCCGCCGCCTAGCCTTGGCGGTCCCCGGACGGCCTCGCTTCCGCTATTTTGGCGATTGGGACCAGCTTTGCCGCCTGGAGGAACTGGGGGAGGCCGAGTTCCGCAACGTGCCCGAGGTTTTATTCACCTATAACATCCGGACGAAAGGGTGCAAGGGCCAAGTGGAATGGGCCCGCTACAACGCATTTGAACGCGCCTGCCGCGCTCGCCGCCGCGCGGGGCGGGCCGAGTGGGAGACAGCAGAGGAATTCGAGTCCTACCTTCAGCGTTCACCCTGGGAATGGGCACAATGGCGTGCCTTGCGCGGGCTGCTCGGCATCAAGGTGCGTTTGGAGATGCTGCCCCTGCGTCGTTCCCATTCCAAGTGAAGAACCAGGCGCCAGCCCTACGCGGTTTTCCACCTGCCTCAACCCGGCTCTACCGGCCCAGTCCCCGGAGAAGCCTCGCCCGGAGCGACCTATGAAGCGTGCTCTCATAACCGGCATCACCGGCCAGGACGGCTCTTATCTGGCGGAGTTGCTGCTGGCCAAAGGCTACGAAGTGCACGGCATCGTGCGCCGGGCCAGCAGCTTCAACACCCAGCGCCTGGACCATATATATGAAGACCCGCATTATCCCGGCGCGCGTCTGTTTCTGCACTACGGCGACCTGGGACAGACGGAGCAGTTCAGCCATCTTATCTACCACCTCCTGCCGCAGGAAATTTACCATTTGGGCGCGCAGAGCCACGTTCAGGTGAGCTTTCAGACTCCCACCTACACCGGCGACATCACCGGGCTGGGGGCCACGCGCATTCTGGAAGCAATCCGCGGCAGCGGCGTGCGGGCGCGCTACTATCAGGCCAGTTCGTCGGAAATGTTCGGTACGGCTCCGCCGCCGCAGAACGAGAACACTCCATTTCATCCTCGCAGCCCGTATGGCGCGGCCAAGGTGTATGCCTACTGGATGACGGTGAACTATCGCGAAGCGCACCACCTGTTCGCGGTGAACGGAATTCTTTTCAACCATGAGAGCCCGCGCCGCGGCCAGACGTTTGTGACCCGCAAGATTACCCGCGCGGTCGCTTACATCCGCGCCGGCCTCCAGGAAAAGCTGTATCTGGGCAATCTGCAGGCCAGGCGTGACTGGGGCTATGCCCCGGAGTACGTCGAAGCCATGTGGCAAATGCTGCAGCAGGACGAGCCCGGCGACTACGTTCTGGGGACAGGCGAGTCGCACACTGTGGAGGAATTTGTCAGCGAGGCTTTCGCCTACGCCGGCCTCGACTGGCGTCAGCATGTCGCCATTGATCCGCGCTACCAACGGGCAGCAGAAGTTGATTTTCTGCTTGCCGACGGCGGCAAGGCGCGCTGCCAGCTCGGCTGGG
>DATFDP010000187.1:0-4284 GCA_035252015.1 Terriglobales bacterium | reverse complement strand
CGCGTCCGCCATTCCTGCGGGATTCAGCACGTAGAGCACCGAGTTGGCATTAGCCGGCATGGCGCTCGGAGGAACAATTTGATGCGGCGCCACGTTGGCCAGCGTCATGCGCTCGCGCACGTTCTGCAGCCCCGCCATGCTGCCGAAGTAGGCCTGCTGCGAAGAGCGGAAATTATCGTTGGTGCGGCTCTCGGCATCGCCCAGGTACATCAGCCCCAAAGCAATCGCGGTCAGCAGCATCAGCGCTAGCAGGCAGGCCAGCAGCGCCACACCCTGGTCTTCATTTTTGAAGTTTGGTTTCCTCATGTTTGCTCCCCGGCGAAGGGGCGCGGCCGCTCTCCGCGGCAGCAATCGCCTTCTTCACCTGTTCAATCTGCGCGCGCTTGCGCGCCAGAGTGTGATCGCGCCGCGCCAGAGAATCGGAGTACAGCTTCCGCAAATGCTCGTCAGTTCCGCTGGTCAGCTTCTCCTGGATCTGGGCGTAGCGGTGCAGCAGCACCTGCTCATCGTGCTTCAGGCTCTCGAGCGTGGAGCGCGCCTGGCTGAACGTAGCCTGCTCCAGCAATCCGGGAACTGTTATGCGCGCTCCCGAATCCATTTCTGCCGGCTTTGACGGCTCGGTACCGGCAACATGCGATGGAACCGATGCTTCCGGCGGACGCGACGCCTCAAGGTCCTCGTTGGTGATCACCCGGCTGGCCGTCTTACCGCGCTTCTGTTTGGCCACTTCGGCCAGCGACCGGTCCTGCGCTCGCACAACTCCGCCCAGAGCAAACAGGGCCAGCGCCAACCCGATGGTGCACTGTCTCAGGTTTTGCGCCATTCTCATAGAGTTTTCCTAAAAGTTGTTCAACCGGGCGCTGGCGCTCATGCTCAGGGCAGGCGTCATTCCCGTCTGCGGGTCGGAAGTGCTGGCCAGCACATTGAGGGTGATGGTCACGGCGCGCACCTGCGCCAGGGTGGCGGGATTGGTGGTCAGATCCAGCGGCAGCGCCAGCGGGTTGCCGCTCTGGTCGAAGGCCGCGAACAGGCTCGCGGTTTTATAGGCGGCATAAAGCTGATCGTTGGCCACGGTGCCGCCGGAAAATTTTGTGCTGCCGCTGATAGCAAGCGCGGCGCCGCCGGCGCCCACGCCCGCGCTGTTGATGACGCGGTCCACGCTGGAGTTGTAGTTCACCGCCTGCGCGTTGGGTGCGCCCGTTACCTTCACCACCTGGCTGCGCCACAGGTTGCAGGGACAGCTGCTGGCCGCGGTCACCGGCGTGCCATTGCTGTCGGTCAGCGTGTAGCGTACGCTCTCCACCTGGCCATCGCCTTCCATGTCGGCTTCAAACCACAGTTCGGAGGCGGAGACGCGCACTAGGCCTGCGGCGCAGCGGTAATCGTTCAGCACCGGACTGCCGAGCACGCCGGGAGCGAACAGGCGGCGCGAGGGGAATCCCGCCTGCCGCAGTTCGCTGGCCATCGTGTCCAGAAAGGTGCGCGAAAGCTGGGTGGCATCCACCTTGGTCTCTTCCGCCTTGTAGGTCTTCTGCAGGCGGATAACGGCGGTGAAGACCACGCCCAGCACTGCCGTCAGGATGGCCACCACCACCAGGAGTTCCAGCAGGGTGAAACCCTGGAGGCGGCCGAGCGGGGGACGAATCAGTTTGCGGCGCATTATATGCCTCCGATGGTGCGCAGGGTGACCGGCGGAGCAAATTGGGTCGGGCGGTTGCCCCCGGTTGCTCCCAGCGGGCGCGCCGCGACCGTGATCAGCCGGGTGTTGGCGGTGACCGTCAGCACGTTCCAGCGCACGTCAAAGGTCGTTTGACGTCCACCCGCGCCGCAGCCCGCGAACAGCATCTTGTAGTTGGCGGGAACGTCGGGGTAAGCCTGGGTGAAGTCAATGGCGCCGCTGTTGGCGTCTACAGTTGCGCCATTACCGGGCGCGCCCGCGCCTGCCGTGGCTATCGTCCAGGTCGTCGGAATGCCGCCACAGTCGATGAGTGAGATGGCGGTATTTTGAGTGGCGGGCTGGGCGGCGATTTTTTCCAGCACGGTCTGCGCCAGCATAGTGGCGCTGGTATCCACCTTGGCGCGGTTGTTGGTGAGAATGGCGCTGTGGAACAGCGCCGTCACCGCGGTCATGCCGACCGCCAAGACAGCCATGGCAATCATCAACTCCAACATGCTCATGCCGGCAGCAACCCGACATGCAGCGTGCCCACTGCCTGCCCTTGTGGCCCGACGTTTCATAGTTTCCCTTTGCCCTGCGCCTACTGCGCCACCCACTGTGAAGTACTCGCCGACCACATCCATGTGCGCGCCCTGCCGGCCGGCATAACCGCCACCGCCGCCCAGGCTGAGTTGGCGTGCCGCGAATCCTGCAGAAAATAAACCACGCCCACGGCATTGCCATTGGAGTCCCAATTGGTGCAGATCCCGTTGCGCATAACGCAGGGCAGGCCGATGGCATTGAAGCTCAATGCGGTGGACGCGGGCTGTGGAGTGTACCCCAGCATGGCAGCCGACAAAGCCGGCACCGCAGAGTTGCTGAAACGCACCCCAGTGGGCAGCTGCACCAGGGGCTCGCCGGGGTCATAGGTGTTGTTCGCGTTCTGATCCAAATAAAGCCGACTGTAAGTGATGCCGCCTTGCGTAACTTGCGCCTCCAGCACCGTGTTGTGCCGGTTATTGCGCACGCAACTCATGCGCGACCGCTGCAGCATGGAGGCCACGTCCTTGGCTGCGGTGCGCAAGCGATATTGCTGCATGGCCGCGTTCATGGTGGGCAGGGTGCTGGCCGCCACCACCAGCATCACTGCCAGCACCACGCATAACTCCAGCAGCGATACGCCTGTGGTACGCCCGCCTGCTGGCGCCCGTACATGGAACTGGTTTGGCATTCTGCCCCTACCGCATGGTACGAGGTGGCCGGGGACAGGGTCGGTGCGACGGGGACACCCTTTGGTGATGGTCCCCTCCGCTTCGGGAAAACGCCCAGGTTGGGAAAATTACCCTGCCGCCAGAGCTGCTTCCCAAAACGGAACATCAGCATCTCGGCCGCTGGCACATTCATCCGATGAGTTGTGAGCAAGTACAGCAAGACGTTACTTGCCGTCGCTATACTCTTCCCAGTCGCGGTCTCGTGCGGCAGCGGGGATATCTGCGGCTGCAACCCGCAGACTCCGGTTTCTCAGCAGTACCGCTCGGCAGCCAAGCACGTGCCGCTGCCGGAAGGAACTCCCCAGGACATTACCGTGAGCACCATGCTGCAGTGGGCCCAGAATCCCAACCCTAACTTTCACGCGCCCCGCTCGGGACACGAGCTGCAGCTGTTTCGTATCCGCAAGGCGTACATGCAGAACATGGGCCTGGATAAGGGAGATTGCGACTTGCATTTTTCCATCTCCGACACGCCCGACAAAAAACGCTCCCCGGGCCATCGTGGAAACTCCGGTGGATGCCGAATACTGCCCGGCGCGACGGAGCATTCAGTCGCAACTGGCCCAGCACGCGATAACCCTGGATGCGAACCATGGCGGAGAATTGTCTACGCCTCTGCCGATCGAGGTAGTGGGACTCGCCTTTCACGATTTCAACCACGACCGGCCGCTGCCCTTCGCTACAACATGGGAGCTGCATCCCGCGGTCGTCACGTTGCTGAAGTGAATCCCCGCGTAGAAGGTCGTCTCGGCCCCGCGAGGCAGGGTTCGTATCTGGGCACGACTCTCGGGCTGGCACCAGGGCCATGGAGGGGCGGACGTTTGCATCAGACCAGGGCTGGTTTTTGTTCAGGGCACGAGCCATGGAAGCGTTCGTATCAGGGCACGACTCTTAGCCATGCCGACTGAGGCTACAGCAATCGCCGGCTTTAGCCGCTGTGCTTAGCCTGCAGCGCCTGGAGGCGCACCCAAAGCAGCGCTCTCATCGGCATGGCTGAAGCCATGCCCTGATACGAAGCTTCCTTGCGGATTTCTTCTCCGTGGTGGGCTGCAGAAGGCAAGCGACCGGTCAAACCATCGCTTAGAGATTCAATGGTGGGCACTGCAGGACTCGAACCTGCGACCTCGTGCGTGTGAAGCATAAAATAAACGCGAATCAACAACTTACGTCACTTGCGAGGAATTGTGATGGAATGCTAGCAAATGGTGTTCTATTATCGGGTTACAGCAACAGCGTCGCAATCAGTCGCAATCGGTCAGGTTTGCTGGTAGGCACAAAATTGGGCACAGGAGATATACCGTGAGCAATGACGAAAAAGTGGAACGTGAAGTCGAAAAGAAGATCGGTGAGCTACGG
>DATFDP010000186.1:0-2637 GCA_035252015.1 Terriglobales bacterium | reverse complement strand
TCCACCGCTGTCGGAGAGATACGCCATCTGGGTGCCATCCGGCGACAAGCTGGGTGTTTGCACTTGTCCCGTCTGCTGCGTTACGCGCTCCCCGTTGCGGACATTTTCGACGGCAGTACTGGCCACAGGGTATTTCCAGATGTCGTAGTGCATGTGCCGGTAGCTGGCCAGAATCGTCCCCTTGTCCCCAGTGTCCGGTCCTTCGTACGAGTCTTCGTAAGAAACACCGCGGAAACGGAACGGCTATCTGGGTCTAGCTCAGAGCTACTTAGGGAGGCAGGCAGCTATTTGCTGGGTGCGTAATACCCGCGGCGGGCCCGCACGTGCATGTCTTTGTGGTTCTCGGCCAGAATCTCGATAGAGTGGTAGGCGCCGTCACGCTTGAAGTTCACAGGCCGGTAGGAGAGCGCGTACTGGCTGCGTAGTTCGTCCTGAATTTGGGTGAAAGCGTCGGTGACATCTTCCACTTTGAAGGGGAAGAACGCTCGTCCGCCGCTGGCATCGGCTATGCGCTCCAGCACCTTGTCGCCGTGGGTTTTCATGCCGCTGATGTTGGTGCTGATGGTGTAAACGATCACCTCGGCGCGCTGCGCCATTTCAATGGCTTCTTCGCGAGTTACGTGGCTCTGGTTGTCTTCGCCGTCGGTGAGCAGGATGATGGCGCGCCGCACCGAGCCCGTGTCCCTGGTTTTGGCCAGCTTGTCGCGGCAGGCGTAATAGAGCGCGTCATACATAGCCGTGCCACCGCCGGGACGCAGCATGCGCACACCCTTGGATAGCGCCTCAGTGTTGTCGGTGAAGTCCTGCGTCACCTCCGGCGTGGTGTCGAAGCCGATGGTAAACGCCTTATCGAAGTTGGGCCGGATAATCTGGTTGAGGAACTCAATCGCTGCCGCCTGCTCGAACTTGAAGCGGTCGCGCACCGAGTTGCTGGCGTCAATAAGCAGGCCCACGCGGAGGGGGAGGTTGGTTTCGCTGTTGAAACTCACTACTTGCGACTGCGGCTGCCTGTCGTCCAAAACGCGGAAGTCGTTCTTCTTAAGGTCCTTCACGTAGCGCCCGTGCTTATCGGTAACGGTGAAGATGACGTTGACCTCGTCCACCCGCTTGCGAATCGTGGTGACCGACGGATCTTCGTCGTCCGGCGGCGTGGGCTTGGACGCGGCTGGCGGAGGCGTTGGACTGGCTTCTGACTCGGGCTGCGCTGGCGCCGGCTGCGTGCTCACCGATTCCGGTGGTGCGGGAGCCGAAGGATTGCTTGAACTCGGTTCTGCACCGGAGGTCGCCGGTGTAGCGGGTTGGGTGCCGCTGTTCGGCTGGGGCTGAGGAGGCGGCGCCGGCTTGGCCGGCTGCATCTGCCGCATTTTCACCGCCGAGGGGGCCGAAGGCAAATCCTGGCTGTTTTGGGTGGAACTCTGACTTGAGGTCTGGGTTTGGCCCACAGCCAAAGGCAGCAGAAGGAGCACCCCGACGGCAAGAACGATGGCCCTGCGTGTCATCCTAATTCTCCATTATAGCCGCTGGCGCGCCGCACGCGACCCAGGAAATCCAGCAATCCTGCGGGCAGAGGGCAGGAAAATGAGAGCGCATTGCCAGTCTGCGGATGGGCGAATTCTAAAGCTGCGGCATGAAGAAAGTTCCGCGCCAGAGACAGTGGTTGGGTTTCCGGTGATTTGCTGGTCCGGGGACGCAGTTCGCGCGGAGCGCCGTAGAGTGTGTCCCCCACGACGGGGTGTCCGAGGGAAGCCAGGTGAACGCGGATCTGGTGGGTGCGTCCGGTATCAATCTTCAAATCGAGCAGGCTGAACTTACCGAATCCGGAATCAATTCGTTCGCGCACGTTGTAGTGGGTCACCGCCTCTCTCCCGCCGCTGCGCCGCGTGGTCATGCGAGTGCGGCGGATGCGGTCGCGGCTGATGGCGCTGGAAATGGTGCCCGTCTCCTGCCGCACCCGGCCATGCACTAAAGCTATGTACCGCTTGCGCACCTGGCGTCCGGAAAACTGTTTGGCCAGCCGGCCATGCGCGAAGTCATTCTTGGCCACCACGATCAGCCCACTCGTGGCACGATCGAGCCGATGCACGATCCCCGGCCGCAACTCGCCGCCCACTCCCGAGAGCTGGCCAAAACGGTGGAGGAGCGCGTTGACCAAAGTGCCCCGGTTGCGTTCATCTTCGGTTGCTCCCGCGCCGGCATGGACCATCATGCCCGCGGGCTTATTGATGACCGCCAGGTCGTCATCTTCGTACACCACATCCAAAGGAATTTCTTCGGGGATGGCGCGCAAGGGCCGCGGCGTGGCCGGCCCCAGCACCTGGATGCGCTCGCCGCCCTTGAGCTTCAGCGAAGGCTTGGCGGCAGAATCGTTCACCAGCACTTTGCCGTCGCCAATGAGTTGCTGTACCCGCGCCCGGCTCAACTCCGGCAGTCGTGTGACCAGAAACTGGTCGAGTCGTCGCCCCGCCTGTTCGGGCGCGACTTCGAACGTGGAGGTTGGGCCGTGGCCGGGCATTGGCCATCATTCTCGCACGCGGCAGACGAGGAGGGTGCCCCACGTTTGGCTGCAGGCACACCGCTAACGGGATTCCTAATCCGTGGCAGCCAAATGTGGGCATGTCTGCGGAGTGTAGAACTGCC
>DATFDP010000185.1:0-31161 GCA_035252015.1 Terriglobales bacterium | reverse complement strand
TTGCAGCCGGAGCGAGCCACAACAAAACAACTCCCAGGAGTTGCCGCCACGAGAGACTGCGCATCCGGCAAAAATAGCGGCCACAATTTCAATAAGCAATCTGCTTTGTTTTAGGGGTGCTCAGGTGGAAACGGTGCCGTGAAAGGTGCGCCCCGGGGATACCTTCGCCATCAACGTGAGCCCACCTAATTTTTCATATGCCAATGTGCTTCTCAACCTGGGTAAGCCCGGCGGCTTCGACATCACTCCATGGGCGGAATCGTGTCCAGTTGATGGAGGCAAAATCTCTCGTACGTGGAAGCTACCGACAATCGGGCCGGTCATGGCTCCCGCCGCCGTTTTGGTTCGGCCCGATGGATATGTGGCATGGCTTGGAGACGTAACCCAGGCGGGCCTCGCTGACGCGCTAACCACCTGGTTCGGACCGCCTACTTCGGTGTAGCGCGCACCGGCTTCCAAGATGGTCCTGCCGGGGTCACGAGCCTGGTTGCGTAAAGAAAGCGCGCTAGAGAACCGCCGCGGTGCTGGTGCCGGCGGCGGCGAAGACATCGCCGGCTTCGGCCTCGGCGATGGGAATGAAGACTTGCACCACCTCCGTATCAAATTGGGTGCCTGCTGACGCGCGGAGCCGGCGCGCGGCTTCTTCGTGGCCCACGCCCTTGCGGTAGCAGCGGTGGGAGATCATGGCATCGTAAGCGTCAATGACGCAAACAATGCGTGAGACCAGGGGAATATTTGAGCCCTTCAGGTGGGCGGGATAGCCGCTGCCGTCAACGCTCTCATGATGGTGCAGGGCGTAAAGGCTAGCCTGTTCCAGACCCGGCACCAGGCGCAGAATGGACCAGCTATATTCGGGATGTTTGTTCATCAGCGCCCGTTCTTCCGCGGTCAGTGGGCCGGGTTTCTTTAGGATGGCGTCGGGAACGCCGATCTTCCCGATATCGTGGAGCAAGGCCGCCACCTCCACCTGATACATGTGCTCTTCCTGAATATTCAGCGCGCGCGCCACCCGGATGGCCCACTCCGCCAGGCGGGTGCTGTGGACGCCGGTGTTCAAGTCCTTCAGGTCGAGCAACTGGTTGAAGGCGCAGACCAGGGAATTGCGGAACGCAGCCTGCTGTTCTTCCAATTCCTTCAGGCGCAGGCCCAGGGGGGAGTACAACTCGGCGGTTGAGTTGGCCAGCCCCGCCATGAGCCGCGCGCCTGCACCGGGTTGGACTATTGATGACAGAATCGCACCGCCGTGTAAGTGTCGAGCCGCCCGTTTCCGAGTTGCGGATCGGAGATGGAGTCAGCCTTTGCGAGCCCGGACGCCACGTTGGAAACCGAGCAGCCGCCGTTCCGGCCCAGCATCAGGGCTGCGGTTCCGGAAACCAAGGGCGCGCTGAATGAGGTGCCCCAGCCCGCGGCGTAGGTGCCCCACGGATAGGTGGTGACTACGCCTTCGCCCGGAGCCGCCAGGTCAACCGGCGGGGCGCCGTAGTTGGTGAACACCGATTGCGTGTCCTGATTGGAGGTGGAAGCCACATCAATCACGCCCGGCAGCGCGCCAGGGTAGACCAGGATCTGCTGGCCGTCATTGCCGGCCGAGGCTACGGACACCACGCCTTTGCTGTTGGCATACCTGATTGCAGTCGCGAGCTCCTGTGAGTAGGTAGTGTAATCGAAGCTCATGCTCAGCACGCGCGCGCCGTTCTTCACCGCATAGTAGATGGCCCGCAAAACGTCGGAGTCGTACCCCGTGCCGTTGGCGTTGAACGATTTGAGCGGCATGATCTGCGCTTGTGGCGCCACCAGGTGCACGATGCCGGCAGTCATGGTGCCATGGCCGAAGGCGTCGTATTGTGTGCCGTCGAGCACGGCCACGGTGCGCTGGTCGAGCACAGCAACCGTGCGCTGGTTCACTTGCCCCGTTTCTGCCTGGCTCAAATCGGGCGAGGCGTTGACGTCGGAATCTTCCGAGCCACCGTTCTTGTTGCGGGTGAAGTCGTAGCCATTCACCAGGACGCCCTGCAGGACCGGGTTAGTCGGATCAACACCGGTGTCAATCACGGCCACGATTACTCCGGAGCCGGTGGTGTTGAAGCCGGACCGGGTCTGGGCCAACCGGATGAGCTGCGTGGCTGGCTGGTTGACGTAACCGTGCCACACGGTCGAACCATAGTAGGAAGTAGGCGCCTCATCGGTGAGGTATGAGGGTGCCGGTCCTGCTGTGGCATCGAGTGTCTTCACCGGCTGGTCTAGTTCGATATCCACAATTCCGAGTTGAAGCTGAAGCCGGAGCAAGCTGAGCACAGGGTTCAGCAGCGGAGGAAAGCTGACCACGAACAGCTGCCCCTGGGGATCGCCAATGGCGTTCACGACGTTGCAGCCCAGCAGGACGCAGGTCAGATTGATTCCCGGAAGGCCGAGTGAATCGCGGACAATCAGGCGAGTCTGCGCCGCTGCCGACGAGGGGAAGAGCGTCAGCAAGCACAGCGCCGCGCACATCAGAATGCCGCCTTTCCAACTGCGCTTTTCTTTTATGTTCCGATCCTGAACTTCCATGTTTTCCTCTCCCCCAGTACGCACGATTTTAGGAACTGTTGGATTTTTCAGCTACTTACCGCTGTAATCGTTCCCCCTGCGTCCTCGTAATCTGTTTTGCTCACCAAAGTCACCTGCCTGGTCACAACCTGAGCTGGGCAGGGGAATGCGAACTGACCGGCCCGCGTCTAGCTCAATGGCTAGTTGCATTTCCGCTTCAGCGGCGACCTCCAGGTGAAATTCGCCGAAATTCGAAGTCGCAGTGCGCTGCAGCGGCTCTCCATGCCGGTTCAGCAAGGCTACGGGTACAGCTTCCGAAGCCAGGCGCAGAGTTCTGGCATCCAGCACCTGGCCGATAATGGATAAAGCCTTGGAATTGGCGTGCTTATCAATGCGCAAGTCAATCGTCAGGCCTTCCGCTTCGTAAACCAGTTGCCGGGCCACAGGAGCGCCGGAGCGAATACCCGCCGTCAGGGGCCGCGCCACGCTGTCGAAAATCAGGCTGGCGAGCGCGCTGGAGGCGGGAGCCGTAATTTTTGCCGCGACAAACTGGGCCTCTGCCAGGCGGACTACCTGGGGAGGAGGTGTGTACGCCTGCTCTTTGGCGGCAATTTCCATGAATGATTTCCAGAAGGCGGCGGCGCTGCAGCAGGCGACGCAGCCGCTGGCCAGATGTGACTCGATCGCCGAAGTAGTTTTTGGCGTGCTGCGGCCGCGCACAAAGTCGGCCCAGGCGGTTTCTGCAATGTGTTCCACTCTTCTCTCCAAAATGGGGATTTGTGAAGGCCGGAGTCGAGCCCGTTTCCGGCTTTCATTTCATAAGGGGAGGCAAGCGGCCCAAAAAATATAGGGGGATTCAAAAAACCACTTAGTCCTTGCCCATCAACACGAAAGGAGCCCAGTAGAAAGGGTGGGGATGGGCGCTTCTCAGCTCCTTCATGGCTTGCTGCAGGGCAGAGGCCCTGGAGCCGCCCTGCTGAAGATGGCGGTAGAAGGCAACCATGAAGTCGCGGGTGCTGGCATCCTGTACATCCCAAAGGCTGAGCACCAGCGACTGCGCCCCTGCTTGAAGAAAGCCGCGCGCCAGTCCAATCAGTTCGTCGCCCGGGCTGACCACATTGAGGCCGGTGGCGCAGCCGCTCAGCACCACGATTTCAGCGGGCAATTTGAGCTGGTAAATGTCGTAGACGCTCAGGTAGGACGTGCCCAGGCGGATGGAGGAGAACATGGGATTGTCCTGGCGGAAATAGCCGTGGGTAGCGATGTGCAGGCTGCGGCAGAGCGGGCCCAGGCGGCGCAAAGCATCTTCCGTGGCCTCGGGTCCCAGCAGCAGTTGCGAATTTGGTAGCAGCGCGCCTACCGCTTTGGCTTCTTCTTCAATCGAAGGCGCCAGCTCATCGCGAATTCCCATAACCAGCGCGCAGCCCTGGCGATTCGCCGCTTGTTTCTGGCAAAGGGCGTAAACGCTGGCACTGGGCGCATAAGAGACGGAGAACTGGTCAATCAGGTAAGCAGCGCCGTCGTACAAAGCATGGAACGGCACATGGTGAAGCTGGCCATGAGGCACAAAGATGACGTGTTTGTGTCCCAAAAGGGGCCGGAGTGGCGCCACCAGTTCCTGGTAGAGACCGTGCAAGTGTCCCTGGATGGAGTCGAACATCGCGTTTTTGAATTTTTCCACGTACTGCGGGTCCAGGCGGAATTTGGAAAGCTGGAAGCGCAGCATCTGCAGCAGCTTGCGCACGCGCGTTTGCAGGGTGACAGCGGCAAACTCGGCGGTTTCGCGGGTGAGCACACAGGCCAAGACGCGGTCTTGAACAAAGAAGTACTCGACGAGAGCGGTATCCGGCGCCAGGCTCGCGCGAATCTCCTCCACCGAAGCTACCGCCGGAATCGCGAAGCCGGCTTCATTGGCTTCGGCAACCGTGGCTTCCTGCAGGGCGTGCATCAGGTCGGCCTCACGATCCTGCGCCTCGCGTTCCAGTTTCTCGATACGCTCACGGGAGTGGCCTTCGGGCTGCAGTTGCTCGCGTTCGATCAGGTTGTAGTACCAGTTCAGCTCCTCGCGCAAACCGCGGATGGAGCGCACCAGCTCACTTTGGCCGGAATCGTCGGCAGTGGAGAGACGCGCCGGCTGGACCATGAGATCGAGCAGGTTCCTCGATTTGGCCTGTTCGATGTAACTAAAAATTTCGTCAAAGTCGCCGCGGGCGCGCAGACAAAGGTCAACCAGATGCTCGTAGATTTCAGACTTGTTGCTGAAAAAGGCAAGTTTCAGTTCTTCGCCGCGGAGCTGGCCGCGAATTTTGTCGAGGGCCTGCCGCGCGCCCTCGTAAGCGGCAAAGGCGGCGGCTTCATCGCCGCGAGCGCGCTCGATTTCGCCCAGGAGAAACCCAGCCTGATAACTCAGCAGAGGGGACTGCTGGGCACTCAGGCGCTCGAGTCCGGCAAGGCAATGCTGGTGGGCGACGGGAAGCTCCTGCATGCGCAGCGCAATGCGTGCCAATAGCAACTCGGCCATGACTGCTTTGCCGCGCACGTTGGAAGGAGCGAAGAACTCGCGGGCCCCTGCCGCCAGTTGGCGCGCCTCAAACAACCTGCCTTCCTGCAGCAGGACCAGCGCCTGGTAGAGATCGAGCAGCGAGGGCCAGACCTGGTTCTTCTCCTGGAGGAAGAGCTGCTTGGCCTGGGCAAAAAGCTCCAGCGCTTCGAAGGGCTGACCCTGGCGCCCAGCGGCGATGCCGCCAAACACCAGCGTTTTGGCCGCTTCATAGCCCATTCCCAGTTGCTGGAATTGTTCGCGTGCGGCGCGCGCCAGGTTGGCGGCTTCGCCATTCAGGTTGAGTTCAATATAAATTTCCCCCAAATCCAGGTTGCAGAGCGCGAGCTGGTATTTGTCATCGGCCTTCTTGCCGCTGGCCATGGCTTCGTGCAGCATCTGGATGGAGCGGCCATATTCGCCGCGCAAAAAATAGAGGTAGGCAATGTTGTAATCCGCCTGCGCCACCAGGATCGGCATGTTCTTCTGCTGGCAGTGGGCACGGGCAAGGCGATGGGTTTCCAGCGCCTTGGCGAACTCGTTCAGGCTGATGTAGCAGGTGGAAAGATTGCTGAGTACCGCTGCCAGGCCCTCAGCATCATCGTGCTTCAGCAGTTCACGATAGGCGCGCTCGTAGCAATCGCGGGCTTCGGCAAAACGGTCCTGGCGGTGGTAGACGTTGCCGGTGTTGATGTCCAAACGGGCGAGGCGGAGGGAATCGCCCTGCTCGGCAAAAATGGTGCGGGCGCGCTCGGCGGCTGCAAGGGCGCGGTCATAGTGGCCGAGTAAGAGCATCGGCTGAATGGAGCCGCTCAGGGTGCGGGCCAGCTCCACGCGATTGTCCAGTTCCTGAAAGAGTACGATGGCGCGTTCGTGGTATTCGACGGCGGCAGCGTGCTGATCGATGGCGTAAAGCGCGTTGGCTTTGGAGCGCAGACTTTGAGCCAGCGCCAGCTTGTCGCCCAAAGTTTCCGAAATCGCAACCGCAGCGTCAGCCAGGCGCAGTGCACTGACGGTGTCCACACGCACTAATTCGCGAACCCGGTTGGAAAATTCCTGTACGATGGCGGGCTGCCAAAGGGCACGCTTTTCGGCAATGAATCGTGAACGCGCGCCCTCGTCGGCAAGCGCCGACAGGTGCGCGATGAGCGCTTCCAGATCTACCGCTGGGGAGGCTCCGGCGCTCATTTGAATCCCAGTCTTTCCAGTTGCTTGCGCAAATGGGAGAGGCAGCGCCCGCGGATGAATCCTATGGACCCCGTGGCCAAGCCCAAGGTACAGGCTATCTCCTGGTAGGGCCGTGCGGGGGTCTCGTAGAACAACATGCGGACCAGGCGCTCGCAGCGCGGAGATAGCAGCCGCAGAGAATCGCGGATCGCTTGCTCGCGCTGTCCCTCGATCAGAACTTCTTCCAGAGTGGGGGTGCCCGCATCAATTTGCGTTTCGATCGGTTCGCTTTCCAGTGGGACTTGCCGCTTTCCGTGCACGCGGCAATGAAGGCATTTGTGGTAGCACACCTGGATCAGCCACTTGGGGAGCGCCTGCGGCTCCCGTATTTCCCGCAGGCTGGTGAGCAAGTCGAGGAATACCGCCTGAAAAATGTCGGGCGCTTCCTCGCCCAGCCCCATCTTGATGGGAATGGAGTAAACCAGGTTCTTATACTTGGCGACCAGCGTGGCCCAGGCTTCCTGGTTGCCCTTACGACAGGCGGCGATCAGGCGCTCATCGTTCCACGGCAGTTGCCGCGCGGGTTGGGCCGTGAGAACCGGCATTTTAGTGGGACCGCGCCATTTCCGCTCCCTGCCTGAGGTAGAGCTGGTCAACGTTCCACAGTATGGTGGGCTCGAGCACCGCAGGATGAAAATTTCCCACCGCTGGCTTGGCGGCCACCAGCACATCGGGCGTAGCCAGGAAGACCATGGGCAGATTCGAAGCGATCATCTGCTGCGCCTGGTCGTAGAGCCCTTTGCGGCGCTGATAGTTGAGGGTGAGCATCTGCTGGTTCATCAGTCGATCAAGTTCGGCTTCCCAGGTGGTAGCGGGGCGTGTCTCGCCCAGGTGCCACAAGTGAGTGCTGCCGTTGGAAACCCAAACATTCATTTCCGCATTGGGATCGGCGTCGCCGCCACCCAGGCCCAGAATAGCGGCCTCGTAGTTGTAGTTCTGGAACACGCTCGACAGCAGCGCACGAAATTCCAGCGGCACGACATTGACCTTCATCCCCACCTTGGAAAGATCATCCTGGATGATGGTGGCCATTTGCATGCGCTGCGAGTTGGAGGAGGCAGCGACGATGGAAAACTCCACCGGCTGACCTTTGGGGTCCACCAGGCTGCCCCCGGCATTCCAGGAAAAGCCGGCGGACTGCAGCAGTTGGCGCGCGGCTTGCAGCGAGCGCTGCGGATGGGGGATGGCCGAGTTCACCCACAGCTTGTTCCCAGGGCTGACGTTGCCCCACAGCGGCGTGCCGCGGCCGCCGTAGGCGAGCCGAACGATTGCATCGCGGTCAATGGCAGCCGAGACCGCCTGCCGAAAGCGCAAATCCCGGAACCACGCCTGCTTGCGCGCAACATCAGGCAGTTTGCTGGAGGAGAGCTCATTCAGGTTGAAGAGCAAGAAGTTGTATTCGGTGCTGGGACCAAGATCCTGAAGCTGAAAGCCGGCGCTTTGCCGCGCGAGCAGGAAATAATTTTGTGCGTTGAGGCGATTGACCACGTCGGTTTCGCCGGCCTCAAACTGCATCAGGCGCGCGTCTTCAGTGCCGGCGAAGACGAAAACAACTTCATCCAGATAAGGCAGGCGGCGCCTGGCCGAGTCCGCCTTCCAGTAGTACGGGTTGCGCTCCAAAACCAGGCGCTGGCCGGGCAGGTACTGCTTCAGGCGAAAGGGTCCTAAGCCTGCAATCTCTGAAGGCGAAGTGTTTAGCGACCACTGCTGCAGAAACTGGCCATCGCGGTACGGCTTCTCCAGGATGTGCCGCGGCAGAATGGCCAGGCTGTCGAAGATGCGTTCGGCGGCAGCGTAGGGGCGAGCCAGCGTGAAGCGCACCGTGTACTGGTCAAGCTTGCTGACCTGAATCGGCTTGCCCCTAATAATGAGCAGGTCGCGCTGCGGCGAATCAATTTTTTCGTCGGTGTAGACGGCGAAGGTGAAAATCACGTCATCGGCATCGAAGGGCTGACCGTCGGAGAAGCGGATGCCGCGCCGCAATTTAAGTGTGTAGTTGAGCCCGTCAGAGGAGACCTTCCAGGATTTCGCCAGCGCCGGCTCGCTCTGCTGGGTGGCGCGGCTAATGTGCACCAGGTCGGCCATGAGCCCGCCAATTACCTCGCGCGAAACCGCGTCTTCGGCGGTGACCGGGTTCAGCGTCTTAGGCTCCGCGCGCAAACCTACCACCAGCCGGCCGCCGTATTGGCCGGCATCCTTTGAAAGTTGGACTTCTTCCTTGGGTTGCAGGGGAGCAGGACCGGGCGCGGCCAGGCAAAAACCGGCGAAAAGCTGCAGCAGCAGGCAAAGGCGAGCTAAACGTAGCAAAGTTGTGCCTTTCCCCACAGAACAGCCAGGTTAGATTGAGGAAGATTTTAGCCAGCGCTGGAGGCGTTCGGCTAGCCAGCAGTAGGTTACGGAGGTAATCACCAGGGCAATCGCCGGTGTCAGCATCCACCAGTAGGAAACCAGAACGCTATATTGCTGAAGGACTGCGAGCATATTGCCCCAGCTGGGGACCGGTTCGCTGACGCCCAGGCCGAAGAAGGAAAGCGCCGCTTCCGCGGCCACGAACTGCGGGATGAGAAGGGCGGCCTGGGTGAGCAGCACGCCGCCGGCCATGGGGGCGATGTGGCGGCGCAGCAAGTAGGCGTCAGGAGCGCCAAAACCGCGGGCTGCCAGTACAAAGTTGCGCTCGCGCGCGCTCAGCACCACGCCCCGAATCAGGCGCATGGGGCGGGCCCAGCCCAGGGAGCCGATCACCCCTACCACCAGCAGGAAGGCGGCGGCCGCGCTCAAGTGCAGGGGCAGCATGGCGCGCAAGGCGAGCAGGAAATAGAGCCAGGGCACGACCAGAAACAGTTCGGCGCCGCCGGTGAGCAATTCGTCCGTCCACTTCCCGTAAAAGCCCGCTACAGTACCGATCAGCATCGCTAAGAGAAGCGAAATTAGGGTGGCCAGCAAGCCAATGGCGAGCGAAATACGTCCTCCGAACAGCAGGCGGGAGCACATGTCGCGGCCGTAGGCGTCGGTGCCGACGAGCGCAATCCTTCCCGGGGCCGGGACGCCGAAGAGATGTATGTCCGACCGCAGACCCGCCAGGCTGTACTGCCAGCCGTGAACGAAAAAGTAGACGGGATAACACAAAGGTTGCTGGTTTTTGGTGGCACCTGCGCCGGCATCGCATGCGAATGGCCGGAAGTGGAAGCCCTGAGTCCCGCGAAACAGCAGATGCGAAGGAGGAGTGTAGGGCAAGTCGCGATCCTGCTCTGCGGGATCGTAGGGGGCAAAAAAGCCGGCGCAGAGGAAAGCCAGGTGCCAAAGAACCAGCAGCGAGGCCGGCAGCCAAATTGCACGCCTAAGCCGCATCGGGGCTCCCAGTTCTTATGCGAGGGTCGGCCGCCAGCAGCAGCAGGTCGGCGGCAAAATTCCCCACAATCATCATCACCGCCGCGAGCATGGCCGAGGTCACCACCACATCCAGGTCGCGCGCCAGGGTGGCGTCGAGGATCAGCGGACCCAGCCCCGGCCAGCCTGTGACCACTTCTACCAGCAGAGACCCGCTGAGCAATGCGGCCAGCGACAAGCCAAACAACGAAATCGCGGGATTTGCTGCCGCAGGAAGAACATGCCGGAACAGAAGCCGCGCGCGTCCGATGCCGCAGGCGCGTGCCGCTGCCACGAAAGGAGCGTGCAGCACCTCTAGCACGTTGGCCCGCAAATGGCGCACGATGACCGGCACGCCTACCAAAACGAGGATGGCAACAGGCGCCAGCATGTGCCGCGCGATGTCGCCGGCTTTCCCCCAGGCGGTGAGTTCATCAAAGCCGACCGAAGTCATCCCTCCCACCGGCAGCGCATGCGAGCGCACGGCAAAAGCGAGCAATCCCACCGCCAGCACAATTTCGGGCACGGAGATGAATAGGGAAGTCAAAGCCGAGATGCCACGATCGAACAGCGAGCGCTCGTAATGTGCCGACCACACCGCCAGGGGAACGGAAATCAGCCAGCAGAGGAGCATGGCTATGCCGCCCAGCAGCAGAGTGTGCCCGGCAGGCGCCCACATCAACCGCGAAACTGGCGTGTTATAGGCGATGGAAAAGCCGAAATCGCCGCGCGCCACCGAGCCCAGCCAGTGTGCGTAGCGCAGGGGCAGCGGCTGGTTCAGGCCGTAGCGCTTCTGCAGTGCGGCGATGGTTTGTGGCGAAATTTGCGGGTTAAGGCGTATTTCGTCGAAGAAGCTGCCGGGGGCCAGGCGCGTCAGCAGAAAGCAGAGCAGGGAAACGGCAAACAGGAGGAGCACAGCCCGCGCCAGCCGACGCGCCAGGTAGGCTTTCATTGGCTTGCTCCCGCCGGTACCTGCTGCGTGCGGATGGCGGCCAGCAATTTTTCCGTCTCCGCGTGCTGCGGATTGGACATTATTTGTACGGCCGCTCCCTCTTCCACCAGCCGCCCTGCCGACATAACCGCGATTCGGTCTGCCAGGTGTCCCAGCAGTGGAAGATCGTGCGAAATGAAAAGATAGGCGATGCCGTGCGCCGCCTGGAGATCGAGCAGCAGGTTGGCGATTTGTGCCCGGGTGGAAACATCCAGGCCGGTCAAAGCCTCATCAAGAATGAGCAGCTTGGGTTTAAGCACGAGGGCGCGCGCCAGGGTGAGCCGCTGACGCTGGCCACCGCTGAATTCGCGGGCGGCACGCTGCGCCCAGTCCGGCGGCAGGCCCACTTCCCGCATGGCTTCCCGCACGCGGGCCGCGCGTTCGCCGGCACTCCCCATACCCTGGATGAGCAGCGGTTCAGCGATAATTTCGGCGGCGGAGAAGCGCGGATTCATGGCGGTTGCCGCATCCTGAAAAATCATTTGCAGCGCCGGGCGGAGCGGCCGCAGCTCACCAAAACTCAAGCGCGCCAAGTCCCGGCCGGCGAAGAAAATTTCGCCTTCATCCGGTCGCTCGATACGGCTCACGCAGCGGGCCACCGTGGATTTTCCACAACCGGAACTGCCGGCCAGGCCCAGCGTGGTACCGGCATTTAAGGTAAAGCTCACGCCTTTCACCGCTTCCACCCGCACGCCGGGCTGCATCAGGCGGCCACGCCTCATGTAGGCTTTGGCGAGATTCTGAACCCGCAACAGCGGCGGCGGCGAAACCGGCGGCAATGCTTCGCTACTCATATTTGAAACAGCTGACCTGGCGATTGGCTTCCGGCGTGCACGGGATGGGAGGCGAAGCGACACACACCTTCATGCGCTCCCTGCAGCGCGGTTCGAAAGCGCAGCCCGGCGCCAGGCGCATCAGGTCCGCGGGTTCGCCTTCGATGACGGGCAGATGCTGCCGCGGCAGAGTAAGCCCGGGTGCCGACACACGCAGCAGCGCTTGCGAGTAGGGATGAAGTGGCCGACTAAAGACTTGCTCGCGTGTGCCTTCCTCGACAATTTCGCCGGCGTACATCACCAGCAGGTGGTCGGCCCATCCGGCAAAAACCGCGGGATCGTGACTGATGATGAGCCATGCCATCTTGTGGCGCTCGCGCAGCTTCGCCAGCAATGCCAAAATTTCCACCTGCAGGGCGGCATCGAGTTTGCTGGTGGGCTCGTCAGCGATGACCAGCGCCGGCCGGCAGCACAAGGCTTGGGCGATCCCAACCCGCTGCCGCTGCCCGCCGCTGAGCTGATGCGGGTAGGCGAGCGCCACCTCGGCCGGCCGATCAAAGCCAACCTCCGCCAGCAATTCCTGTACGCGTGCCGTGCGCTCACGCCGGTCACGGCAGCCGTGGGCCCGCACAACTTCCGCAATCTGACGGCCTACCCGTATCACCGGGTTGAGGGCCAGGGCCGGGTCCTGCCAAATGATGGCAATCTCCGCGCCACGCACGGCCGTGAGCTGTTTTTCCGAAAGCCGCAGCAGATTCTTTCCGCGGAAGATTATGGTTCCGCTCCCGTAGAGCGCGTTCGCCGGCAACATGCGCGTCAGCGAGAGCGCCAGCGTGCTCTTGCCGCAACCCGACTCGCCCAGGATTCCCACTACTTCGCTCTCGCCAATCGAGAAGCTGGCGTTCCGTACTGCGGGGACACTCCCCTGGCTGCCGGTGTAGCTGATGTTCAGGTTCTCAACGCGAAGCAGACTAGCCATACCTGCTGCCCACACCCGTGGCTAGCATCTACTATGTGGCTAGACGCTCTCACCGCCAATTGACCATCTGGGAGCCTGCTGGGGCTCCCGATGTGCGGGTGGCAAGGAGCGAGGCTGGCCGTAAGCCGCCCTGGATTGTCGCGGACACCTTCTTGGCGGATGATAGCAACAGGAAAAATGCACGCGATTCGTATTCCAGGAGCCGAGATTTACTACCAGGAGCATTTTCTTGCGCCTGGGGAAGCCACGCAGCTTTTCAATGTTCTGCTTAAAAACTGTGCCTGGAAGCGGCACAAGACCTCGTTCGGATCGCTTGTCCCGCGGGACGAGGCTTACTACGGCGATCCCGAAACGTACTACACGTACTCCCGGCGCCAATACCAGCCGTTGCCCTGGCCGCCGGAGTTGCTCTCCCTAAAGAGCCGGGTTGAAGAAGCTACGCCGGCCGCAGCTTATGCCAATTTGTCATTACCCGTGCTTGGCTACAACGCCGTGCTGTGCAACCTATATCGCGACGGCAAAGACAGCGTGGGCCTGCACGCCGATGCGGAACCAGAAATGGGGCCAGTGATTGGCTCCCTGAGCCTGGGCGCGACACGCCTTTTCCGCCTCAAGGGTAAAGACGGGGCTGTGGCGTTTTCTGAACGGCTGCCCGGGGGCAGCTTGCTTATCATGGCCGGGGAAACGCAGAAGAACTTCAAACACGAAGTCCCTAAGGAGCCGCGGGTCACTCAGGCGCGCATCAACCTGACCTTCCGGCGCATCGAGCACCTTCCTGTTCCGGACCAGCACCATGCGTCATAAGCCTTGACAATGCCCGGGAAGAGATTTAGTCTCCTCTCGACTGTCTAGTGGAGGCTGGTCGCATGCCGTCAAAACCCGCTGATCTGGTCCAGGGCACGCTGGACATGCTGATCCTGAAAACCCTGGCGCTGGAGCCGCTGCACGGCTATGGCATCGGGCTGCGTATCCAGCAGATCAGCCGCGGCGTCTTCCAGGTGAACCCCGGCTCTCTATTCCCCGCCTTCCGCCGCTTGGAGCGGCAGGGCCTGATCAAAGCTGACTGGCGTGCCACGGAGAATAATCGCCGCGCCAAGTACTACATCCTCACCGAGGCGGGCCGAAAAAAACTGAAACATGAGACCCGGGAATGGGAGACGCAGACCGCAGCCATCACCCGCATTCTGGCGGCCTCAACAGGAGAGCTGTGATGCGCCGGGTGCGAAGCCTGCTGGCAGGCGTTGCCGCCGTGTTTCGAAAAGCAAAAGCTGAGCAGGAGCTGTGCGAAGAGCTAAGCTTCTACCTGCAAGCCTCGGCAGAGGAAAAAGTACGCGCTGGAATGAGTGAAGAAGAGGCGCGGCGGGCGGCACGGCTGGAACTGGGGAGCGCCGAAGCTATTAAGGAAGAGGTGCGCGCAACTGGCTGGGAGAACGCGCTCGAGACCTGCTGGCAAGACTTACGCTATGCCGTGCGCACCCTTCGCAAAAGCCCGGGATTCACCCTGGTGGCCGTGCTAACCCTGGCGCTGGGCATCGGGGCCAATGCGGCGCTGTTCAGCATTGTGAACACGGTATTGTTGCAGCCTCTGCCGTTCAAGGATCCGTCGCGGCTGATGATGCTGTTTGAGGGGCTGCCGCAAATCGGCTCGCCCAAGATCCCTTTCTCTACCCCCGATTTCACTGTTTTTAAACGTGGCCAGAGATCATTTGCGGGGGTCGGCGCGGTTCAGGACAAAGAATTCGAGGTTTCAGGCAAGGGTGAACCTGAGCGCGTAATCGGGGCGCGGATTTCGGCTTCCATCTTCCCCATGCTGGGAATCGCGCCGGCGCTGGGCCGGTTTTTTACCGCGGAAGAGGATGTTCCCGGGCGGAACGTGGCCGTGCTCAGCTACGCATTGTGGCAGCGCCGCTACGGCAGGCGGCCGGACATAGTGGGCGAGACCATCGAACTCGACCGCCAGCCTTACCTGGTGATCGGGGTCATGCCCCGGCATTTTGTTCTTCCTCTGCCCGGCCCGCCGGCAAACTTCCTGCCGGCAGCGCTATGGGTGCCGATGGCGTTCACGCCCGCTGAATTGCAGGGCTGGGGCACGCGTTATGACCTGAGCGTATTGGGACGGATGCGTCCTGGAGTCACATTGCAGCAGGCACGCAGCGAGGGGCAGGCGATGGGAGCGGCCATTGAGGCGCAATACCCGCAGGACATTCTCAAGGACTTTTACGGCGCGCGACTTGAGTTACCGGTGGCGCCCTGGCGCCAGGAAGTGGTTGGCCCGGTGCGGCCTCTGCTGCTGCTGCTGATGGCGGCGGTGGGCCTGGTGCTGTTGATCGCCTGCGCCAATGTGGCCACGCTGCTGGTGTCGCGGGCGGTGGGCAGGCAGCGGGAAATCGCCGTGCGCCGTGCGCTCGGCGCCACCCGCGCGCGCCTGCTGCGGCAACTGCTATCTGAGAGCCTGCTCTTGGCCCTGGTTGGCGGAGGGTTGGGCCTGCTGCTTGCCTTCTGGGGCAAGGGCGCGCTGCTGGCCTTGGCGCCGGCTGATCTTCCCCTGCCGCAAAACGTTGGCTTTGGCCCCGGGCTGCTGCTGTTCGTGCTGGGCATTTCCTGCCTGACAGCTGTTCTGTTCGGGCTCGCTCCCGCCTGGTACACCGCAGGCGCGGACTTGCAGCAGTCGCTGCAGGAAGGCGGGCGCAGCCGGGCCAGCGGCCTCGCACGTCACCGTTTGCAAGGAACATTTGTCGCGGTGGAATTCGGGCTCGCCCTGGTCCTTTTAGCAGGTGCGGGCTTGCTCATCCGCAGTTTCGGCAAGCTGCTGGGCACCGACCTAGGCTTCGACCCGGCCCACGTGCTCACCATGAGCGTTCCGCTTCCCAAGCTGGCCTACCCATCTGCATCCCAGATTCGGAACCTGTACAAGCAACTGGTGGAGAGGGCTATGAGCTTGCCGGGCGTCACCTCCGCCGGAATAGCCGACGACTTGCCCCTGCTCGCGGTGGTGTTCCACACGCTGAAGATCGAAGGGCGGCCGCAGGCGGGAAAACCGCCGGCGGTGGCCGAAACCTGGGTGCTGGGCAACTACTTTGAGACTATGCGCATTCCACTGCGGGAAGGCCGCCTGTTTACTCCGCAGGACAACGAGAGCTCGCAGCCCGTGGTCATCATCAGCCAGCGCATGGCTAAGGAATATTGGGCCGGGCAGGATCCGGTCGGCAAGCGCCTGCGTCAAGAAGACAACCAGCCCTGGATCACGGTTGTGGGCGTGGTCGGCGACGTAAACGACGGTCCCGTGGGACAGGAGCGCCGCCCGCACATTTATATTCCTTTCCTACAACTGAGCGATGCCTTGACTGCCGACAATGTGGTCGGCGAAGCCCGCTCCATGAACATAGCTGTCCGCGCGGCGGGCGATCCGGCCGCGCTGGCCTCAGCGCTGGTCGCCCGGGTACACTCTCTCGATCCGGACCTGGCCGTTGCCGACATCCAAACCATGCCGCAGGTGGTGCGGTCCTCGCTTGCCGGCCCCCGGTTTAATGCTTCGCTGCTGGGCCTGTTTGCCGGCTTCGCGCTGTTTCTCTCGGCCATTGGAATTTATGGAGTGCTGGCTTATGCCGTGAGCCAACAGCGGCACGAAATCGGTATTCGCATGGCGCTGGGCGCCCGTCCGCGCCACGTCCTGCGCTTTGTGCTGGCGTGGGGAACGCGCCTGGCCTGCCTGGGAGCAGTATTCGGGATTGTGGCGGCGCTCGCGCTGACCCGCCTGATGAAGGGCCTGCTCTACGGTGTGGGCTCCACTGACCCTCTGACCTTTGCCGGAGTCACGCTTCTTCTTCTTGTGGTGGCGCTGCTCGCCTCCTATGTTCCCGCCCGCCGCGCCACGAGGGTGGATCCCATGATCGCACTGCGCTGCGAGTAAAACTGAATCAGTTTCCCGCGTGCATGCGAACTTCAAACACGGTAGGAAGCTGTTCTGACACGCTGCGGACGAAGCTGCGCACCAGTTCGGTTCGGGAGAAATGACCGAGACTAAGCAGGCGAATGCATTCGTCGGTGGCACAACTTTCCCAGGAGCTGCGCCTTCCCCAGGGAAAGCAACTTGCCTCGATAGCACGCAACGGCAGTTGCTCACGAAGTCCAGCTTCGATTTGTTCGCGCAGCCACTGCATATACTCGAGTTTCTGCGCGATGGCGTGTTTGGGATGTTCGCGGATTACGACTCCTGGAAAATCGGGGATATCGCGCCGCAAGGTGTGAATGTGCCCGTGCCCCTCAACCAGAATCTCAATGTCGAGTTCCATCAGCCGCTCCAGACTGGCGAGCCACTTGCGGCTGTCCACATCCGGGTTGGGCGTGGCGAAGTAGCTTCCCATGAAAGCGTCGCCCGCCAGCAGCAGCTTCTCCTTTGGATCGTAGAGGACGACGTGGTCATCGCAATGGCCGGGCGTGGCGATAACCTGGAGGTGCCCCGAGGCGGTTTCCAGAGTTTCACTCAAAAGCTGGAACGGTGGTTTCAAGTCCGGCGGCTGGCCAATGATGGCGGCTCGCACCCAGGGCAGCTTCTTAAATGGCGTTAGAAAACGCGCGGTCATCTCCGAAACGTAAAGTGGGGCGCCGGCAACGTCGGCCAGCCAGTTCAAATTGCCGATGTGCTCCTCATGGGCGTGGGTAGCGATCACCTTCGAAATTTTGGGGTTCAGTCGCCTCAGGTGGCGCGCCAGGGAGCGCCGCATTTTGGGTGAACCAGGATCAACCGCGGTTCCATCATAGAGCACGGTTGTGAACAACTCGCCGAACAGGAGGGGGACCGCGTTGGGCAGCAGTCCATTCAGAAACAGAATGGTCAGCTTACCGTCCAGAAACTCCACTCGTTTGTCCCAAGTACGGATAAAGAGCCTAGCCCTCTGTGCCGCCGCCTTCACGCCCGTCCACGCGACCAGGGGCAGGCGCATGAGAAATCCCAACAAATAGCAGGACCAGAACGCCCTCAGCTGGGCTTGCCGCCGCACTGCGTTTGGTCTTGCCACCCGGCAGGCGCCACCCCGGCATTTGCTGAGCGAATACCGGTTGGCGGCTACGAAACCATACAGGAGCTGCCCGAGCGTACGAAGAGGGAAAAACTGGCCCAGGACGCCCGCCAGCCACGTGGAAGGGCACAGGCGTGCGAGGCAGGCAACCGCATCCCACCCGACATAAACTCGGCCCTCAGGTGTGACAATGTGAAGCTGCCGCAGGCAATTTTCCAAGCTGAGGCGGCTACCGAGAGTTGCCATCGCTTCAGCGCTCAACGGAACGCAATCAGTCCGGCGCTTGCGGTCAAGAATCCTCAGCCAGGACACCCCGGCCTGGCATATCTCGCACTGACCGTCATAGAGAACTGTGTACGCCATTGTTGCAGCGTTGCTGGTCGCGTGTTCTTGCGGGGTTCCCGTGAGTGCAGAAGAAAGCATGAGCGTTGCGCCCATCTTAGGCCAGTTCTTAGGCGGCGAATAGCCGATAAAGGGACAAGAATCGGACTAGAAAATGAGACTTGGATCACCTCTCTCCGTGACACAAGTCACAGCCTAATGTTTGCCGCTGCGGATAATGGAGCAAGATGTGAGGAGAGGAAACAATGAGAAAGCAAGCGCTGTGGCTGATGGGAGCAGTTCTGGTGGCCGTGCTGGCACCCACCGCTTTTGCCGTCGGCCAGGATTCCGCCGTGGTTACCTTCCGACGTCCCACGCTGTTTCACCATGTTGTCCTGCAGGGGACTTATGTGATTGTGCATGACGATGCCGCCATGGCGACCTCCGACCAGCCCTGCACCCACATCTACCGCTACGAAAACGGCAAGGCGGCCGAAGAAGTGGCGTCCTTCCGTTGCCGTCCCGCCCAGGCGCTGAAGGTGGACCGCACCCGATTCTGGACGCGTCCAAGCGGCGGCTTGGAGCGCGTGTTGCAGTTCCAGTTCGCCGGACAGACGGAGGCGCACCAGGTTTTGTAGGTTCCCCGGGTAGCTTGCAAACAGGGCCAATCATCGGTCTAAATAAAAAGGAGCGGCACTGTGGGGTGCCGCTCTCGTATTTTCAGAAGAGCCAGCCGCCAGTTCCTTCGTCGCCGGAAAAGTTGTGTCAATTGACGCTTGCTCCGCATCCATATTCCAACTCGAGTAAGGAGCGACATGCATGCGAAAGCCAGCCCGCCGTTTCTCCATGGTGACGATGGATGTTTTTTCCGCCAAGGTGCTGGAGGGTAACCCTCTGGCGGTTTTCCCCGACGCGCGGGGTCTGAGCGACGCAGAAATGCAGGCCGTAGCCAAGGAGATGAACCTTTCGGAGACCACGTTCATTCTGCCCCGCGAAGCGGTGGTGGAGCGGGAACGCGGGGTACAGGTCAGAATTTTTACGGTCAGTGAGGAGCTGCCATTTGCCGGCCATCCCACTCTGGGCACGGCTTTTGTATTGCGTGGTGGCAGTGGAGCGGAGGAGGTAGCGCTCGAGCTGAAGGTAGGCAAAATTCCGGTGCGCTTTGAGGACGGCAATGGCCAACCGGTGTTCGGCGAAATGCGGCAACGCGACCCAGAGTTGGGCGAGGTGCATGACCGGGGAGCGGTGGCCGACGCTGCCGGGCTCCGCCCCGAGGAGATTGCCGACGACGTGCCTATTCAAACCGTTTCTACCGGCGTCGCCTTTGTCATCGTTCCCCTGCGCTCGCTGGCCACCATGCAGCACATGCGAGTGGACCTGCAACGCACGGCAGAATACCTGGAGCGGGGCGAGGGGAAGTTTCTCTACTTTGTGTGCCGCGAAACCGAGGACCGATCGGCCCGCCTGCACGCCCGCATGTTTTTCTACAACGGAGAGGACCCGGCCACCGGTTCGGCGGCGGGCTGTGCTGCGGCCTGGATGGCCGCGCATGGCGTGGCCAAGCCCGGCGAGCGCGTCCTTATTGAGCAGGGAGTGGAGATGGGCCGGCCCAGCCGCATCTTTGTGCGCGCCGACAAGGATGGTAACCGGGTAGTCAATGTGCGCGTCGGTGGAAATGCGGTGGAAGTTTTGCGCGGCGAAGTTGTGTTGTGAAATGTGGCGCGAATTCTCTTCGCGCCGCAGAGAGTAAAATCGCGGATTTTTATTTCATCGCGCGCCCGCGAAAAGAAAATCTTCTTCCACCCGCTATTGTCATCTGCGGCACTTTACAAGAATGGTTCCCCGCCTTTAGGATTCAATTCACCCGCAACAGCCAGGTTCGAAGTTGACGACGATGTTCAGCCGGCCCGATGTTCTTCGTCAGTAATGACGCCGAGCGCCGATTCCGAATAGAGATCAGACAGGATCATGAAGCCCAAACGGACCATTCTCTGCGTAGACGACAACGAACAGTCTCTCTCCATTCGCAAAGTGATGCTGGAAACGCGCGGCTACCGCGTTATCGCCTGCAGCAGCGCCGTGGAAGCTCTGGAACACTTCCGTAAGGGCGGGATAGACCTGGTGCTGACCGACCTGGTGATGCCGGGCGTGGACGGAACGCGGCTGATTGACGAGGTCAAAAGCGTTTCTCCAGAAACCCCTACCATCCTGTTCTCGGGGAAAATCCGCATCTATGACCGGGACACGCGCGCCGACGTCTTTCTGCCCAAGGGCATGTATGCGCCGGCGGAACTGCTGGAGCGCATTCGCGTGCTGCTGATTCGCAAACGCGGCCCCAAGCGCCCGCTGCAGCGACCGGTGGTGATGGCAGGATGACAGGGATTGACTAATTTAGTAATTTGGCAACTGTGTAATCGGGCGGTGGGCCTCGCTATTGCAAAAAATCGTGTGCCGGCGAGGCTTTTCAATTACCCGATTACTCAATTACACAATTACTCAATGCTGCGCCTGCTCATTAACTGGCTGCTGAGCGCGCTGGCTCTGCTGATTGTGGCTCACGTGGTGCCGGGCTTTCACGTCAGCGGGTTTGGAGCGGCGCTGTGGGCGGTGATCGTCATTGGCTTGGTGAACGCCACTCTCGGGCTCTTCCTCAAAGTGATTACGTTTCCGCTGACCATCCTCACGCTAGGAATCTTCTGGTTCATCATTAATGCGTTGATGCTGGAGCTGGCTTCAGCCTTCGTTCCTGGCTTCCGCATAACGAGCTTCGGCGCGGCCTTCGTTGGCGCAATCGTGCTCATGCTGGTAAATATGTTCCTGAAGTGGCTGGTCCGCCCCGCTCCACGGCAACACTGAGTGAAGGCGATTGCGCCTTGCACAAGCTTCAGCCCACGCCCAATAGTTCGGGTAGCAGCTCTACAGCTTTGCCCACGCAGAGGTCGGTGAAGGCTGCAGCGTTGGCCGGCTGCTCCGGCCCAACATAGATCGTCCGCACGCGGCCGTTCGCGTGAGCCACGAAGCTGGCCGCGGGCTCAACCACGCCGGAGGTTCCAATCGCCATAAAGAGCGTACAAGCAGCCAGCGCCTGAAAAATGTGTTCCAGGCTAAAGGGCACTTCGCCAAACCAGCAGATGTGCGGACGAATACGGCCGCCGCATGGGCAGGATGGAATTCCGGCCGGCGGCTCGTAGAGGTTGTTGTCATGGAAAGGCGGGCGGCTGCAAGTATCGCAGCGGCTCTTGAAGAGCTCTCCGTGCATGTGAAGAACGTTTCTCGAGCCCGCCTGCTCGTGAAGGCTATCCACGTTCTGAGTGCAGATCAGCAAGCGCTCCCGCAGCGTCTCTTCCAGCTTTGCCAACGCCAGGTGGGCGGCATTCGGTTTGGCTGAGGCCGCCAGACGCCGCCGCATGGAGTAGAACTCCCACACCAGGACGGGATCGCGGCGCCAGGCCTGGGGCGAGGCTACTTCCTCGATACGGTAATTCCGCCACAATCCTCCCACGCCGCGGAATGTGGGAATCCCGCTCTCTGCGCTGATGCCGGCGCCGGTAAGGACAAAGACGCGGTCGGGTGGGGAGAAGGTCAGCATTGCGGGAGTGTACCGCTTCTGCCGGTTGTTCGTATGTAGCCAGCCTCAACCTGCTCATCCTATAGTCGCGAGTTTCGCCGGGAGCGACCATGGCTCGGAATATGAAGGGCGTACTGCTGGGGGCGTGCAGTTGCGATTCTGATTACACAGTTCTCAATGCGCTCGGTTGCTCTGAGCCGTGCGATTCCATACTTAGCCAGCCTGGCCTTGATACGCGCCGGCCGTCAGCTCACTTCCTGGAAGCAATCCTGCCTGGGACATTGCCGCGATCCGTTGCTGCTGGTTAACCACGCCGGCGATGGCTGGCGCGGCGCTTTTCGCCTCGGAATCCATCAAGGCGCCTTCTGCATCGTCTTCTGCTGGGCGCTCATGCTGGTGCAGTTGGCCGTAGGTATCATGAATCTTGCGCTGATGGCACTTATCGCCCTGGCTATAGCGGTGGAAAAGATGCTGCCGCGCGGCCCTCTTCTGGCCGTCTTGCCGGTGGGCTCATTGCCGCAGCCGGAATTCTCCGCCTTGTTCATGTATGGTTTAGCTGATTTTCTCGCTTTGTGGGTCGGAAACTGCCGCTGGCTCTACTGTCCTTCCGTACACCGCACCGTGGCACCATCGCGTTTTGACGGGCCTGCCAGTGGAGCGCAGAATCGCCTTAGCTCACCGCCATAGTTTGTGCGGTACTGGAGCCCATATGCTCGCCCTCCTCGCTCTTGTCTATAGGGTTGTGCCTTTCCTGAGCTGTGCCCATCGCTTTTCCTGGCCGCAAACCGGGCCCGACGGCCAGGATTACCAGGTATGCCTGCGCTGTGGCGCGCGTTACCGATACGACTGGAATAACATGCGCCAGATCGAAGAAGTTAAGATGCAAGGCGATGCCTTGAGCTAGGCCTGGCTTCCAAGACCCCCGGATTGCCGAGGTCCTGCTGCCCGATCCTCGCCATTGTTCTCCGATGCAGCAGGCGTATCCCTGGGCCCAATGGCACTCCTGCTTTCGGCCTTTCTCCCTTTTAGTCTGCCGGCGTGTTACCTGACGACCCTCAAGCTGGCCAGCTTCAGCGGCTTGCCCCGAACCTCCGCTTCGGCTTGCATCCAGTCGTCGAAATCGTGGCCATCCTGACAGCCGCGCAACTGGAACAGTTCAAACGCGCGCTGGCGGATGCGCTCATCGATGTCAATTGCAACGGTTGTCTCCTTCCTCGTCTGAGGTTTCGCATTGGCCATAAATGTCTCTCCTTGAATTGAGCCGCGATGCGGCTTGTTCCCGGACATGGCAAACGCCGGCAGGAGGTGAGAGTGAGCTGGGATTTAGCGATTGCCTGATTGCACGCTAACACGATTGCACGGGCGCGTCAGTGAGGAAGTAAGGTGTGAAAGCGTGTGATATCTATTTTATGCCCAAACTGGCACTGGTCTAAGGGGCTCAGTGGGAAGCAACAGCCTATGGAACTTTGCCCGAAAACCTGGATATTTTGCGGATCGCGCGAAGGCCGTCCCTTTCAAAGCCGATGAGATGATTAAAGTTTCCCTGGCGATCTGTAGTTGCGGCTGCACACAAGCATCTCGCGGGAGGACCGATTGCCCTAGCGCCATTGACCTTGCCCCCTTCCCGGCCTAACATAACCGCCCATTGGAGGCGCTTCGTTGCAGGGGCAGACGGTTTCGCATTACCGCATTTTGGGCCAACTTGGGGCGGGCGGCATGGGCGTGGTATACGAGGCCGAGGACCTGAAACTGGGCCGCCACGTCGCTCTCAAGTTCCTGCCCGAGCGCCTGGCGGGGGAGTTGCAGGCGCTGGAGCGCTTTCAGCGGGAAGCCCGCGCCGCCTCCGCTTTGAACCATCCCAACATCTGCACCATCCACGACATTGATGAGAGCGGCGGGCAGTGGTTCCTGGTGATGGAACTGCTTCAAGGCGAGACCCTGGCGAAGAAGATTGCCGGCCGCCCGCTGGAACTGGAAACGGTGCTCGACCTGGGCACGCAAATCGCTGACGGCCTAGACGCAGCCCACGGGCACGGAATTGTTCACCGCGACATCAAGCCTGCCAATATCTTCGTTACCACCCGCGGGCAAGCCAAGATCCTAGACTTCGGTCTGGCCAAGCTGCAGCCGCTGGCAGCGATGGAAGCTGCTGCCATGCCGACTGCAGCTACGCCCGAACACCTCACCAGCCCCGGCACCACGGTTGGCACCGTAGCTTACATGTCGCCAGAGCAGATACGCGGCCAGGCACTGGACGTGCGCACCGACCTGTTCTCGTTTGGGGCGGTGCTCTATGAAATGGCCACGGGCGGGCTGCCCTTCCCCGGGGCTACTTCGGGGATGATCTTTGAAGCCATCCTCAACCGTACGCCCGCCGAGCCGATCCGGCTCAATCCCACTCTGCCACCCAGGCTGGAGGAGATCATCGGCAAGGCACTGGAAAAAGACCGAGAGGTGCGATACCAGTCGGCGGCGGAGATGCGGGCCGACCTGAAGCGGCTGAAGCGCGACACCGAGTCAGGACGCATGATGGCACCACAGGGCACGAGCCAGAGGCAGAAACGCCCGGGAGTTCGTGGCGCCGTGGTAGTCGCTGGAATCCTGGCGCTGGGGCTGGTGGTTTTTCTAAGCGAATACTATCTACGATCGCGCGTCATTCGCGCTACGGTCCCGGTCAAACCGTCTGCGATCGGGGTGGCGGCGCCCGCGGCGCGCACGCTGGCGGTGCTTCCTTTCCATAACATTTCCGGCGAAGGCAAAGACAACAGCTGGGGCATCGGGATGACGGATGCGGTGATCAGCCGGTTGGCGTCGTTGCACGATCTGGCGGTGCGGCCCACGAGTTCGGTGCTGAAGTATGCGCAAGCGCCGGCAGATCCGGTGCAGGCGGCTCAGGATCTGCGGGTGGATTCGGTGCTGGATGGAACTTACCAGAGCGCAGCCGGGAGCGTGCGGGTCTCGGTGCAGCTCATAGATGCCAAGGACGGCGCCACGCGGTGGGCGCAGCGCTATGACCTGCGCAGCGGCGACATGTTCAAGTTTGAAGACGAACTAGCCACGCGGGTAGTGGACGGCATGCGGGTGGAGGTTTCAAGCGCGGAACGGGACTCGCTGCAGAAGACGGTAACAGCTTCCCCGGAAGCTTATAACAACTACCTGCAGGCGCGCTTTTACATGACGGAATACAACATGCATTCCCGATTGGACAGCCTTCACCAAGGGGAACGCCTGGCCAAGCGCGCCATCAGCCTGGACCCACAGTTCGCCGATGCGCAAGCTATGCTCGCCGATTTATACCTCATGGAGGGCGCAAACTTTGAGGAGAACGCTGCCGCTAATCTGCAGCTGGCGGTGAGTACTGCCCAGCGCGCGCTGCAGATTAACCCGCGCTCTCTGGCAGCGCTGATGTCGGTGGGCAATGCTTATGCTGAGATTGGGCAGAACGCACAGGCTATCCGCACTTTGCGGCAGGCGGTAACACTCGCTCCCAGTTCAGATCAAGCCTGGGATTTTCTCGGTTACGCCTGTCACTACGCAGGCCTGATAGAGCAGGCGGAGCAGGCCTACCTCCGCAGCCGGGAATTGAATCCGAGCAAGGCTCGCATCTACTGGATGCACGCGCGCATGCTGCTTTACGAGGGCAAGCCCGATGAAGCCGAACTGGAGATGCGCGAGGCATTGCGGGACAATCCCGATCAGTTCAAAATGCTGGGGTTCCTGGGTGAATTCCTCTATTACCAGGGCAAAACAGCGGAGGCTGAACCCTTCCTTGCGCGCTCCGTGCAATTGGGCGCCAGCAGCGGCGACATGGTGCCGCTGTTCCTCTCCGCTTTCCTCTACGCGTCGCGCGGCGAGCGGCAGAAAATTGACCCTCGCGTTCTGGCCTTCACACCGCAGGATATCGTGGATGGCGATGAAGCGTACTGGGCCGGCGGAATTTACGCCATGCTGGGCGACCGCAACCAAGCCATCCTCTGGCTGAAACGTGCGGTGGAGTTAGGCAACCAGAACTATCCCTGGTTCCAGCGCGACAAGAACTGGAATAAGCTGCGCAGTGATCCCGAGTACCAGCGGATCATGGTGCAAGTTCGCCGCCAGTGGGAGCAGTACACGGCTGAGTTTGGACAAAGCTGAGAGTCCAAAGTTTCAAGGTTTCGAAGGTTTCAAAGTTTCACGGGTTTTCGAACTGAATGGTTCAGGGTTCCGGCCCTTTCACTTGCCTTCGCCATCGCCGTTCGTGCCTGCGACTACGTCCACCACCACCTGCCGCCTCACCGCGCGTTCCGCCACTTTGGCCTGCAGCACGCGAGCGCGATTGGCCGCCGCGGTGATCGGCACGAGCCGAATGATGTGCCTGCCGCTCGCTTCCAGTTCGAAGCGGAACCAGTCGGTCCGGTAGAGCCGCCCGGAACAAAAGAAGGTGGCCGAGGCTGCGATGGTGCCTCGGAATTCCTGGCTGCCTAGTGAGAGAAAGCGGTCGCCCACGTCTTCCATCCAGCTGCGCCCGCCTACCAGGGGGTGGTTCAGAGCGAACTTAGCGAAAGGTACGGCGTCATGAATCTTGCGGATCTGCACCAGTTGCAGCAGAACTGAACTTTTGGCCAGGTTGGTAATGATGATTTTGGCGTCTTCCTCGGAGAGCCTCTCGATGTGAATGTGCAGCTCCGGCGCCCATTCGCGCTCAAATTGCTCGCGCGCCAGCTCCAGGCTTTTGTCGGTGGCAGCAGCGTAACGCAGAGTGGCGCGCGCCAGAATCACGGTGACCAATGTCGTGACTATCGTTGCAATAACAGGGACAAAGCCGATAAGTGTCTGCAAAGACGGACGGCCGATGCCGGCAATCCAGGAGTGCCAGTGCATATATGGAGGGGCGCTCAAAGTGCCAGGGAAGGGATGCGCGCTGACCGCAGAGGAGTAACCATTCCCCGGTTACCCATGCTCCTGCGGGCGGGCATGCCGGCGCTCAAAGCCGCATTTTAGAGTAAGCCAAAAGCCGCGCTAGACGGCAACCCTGAGAGGTACAGCAGCTTTGGTAACCGATTTCAGCACCGAGACGCAATTTCACCGCCGAGACGGTGAGAACGAAAGTTGGCCGCTGTGGCCCCGAGGTATGCGCAATGAAACATTTTCCGCCGTGCCGTTGGGTCAAAGCTTCGTGTTGGGGCACGGCTTCAGCCATGCCGATCAGCTGGTTGAGAGAGCGGCTTTAGCCGCTGCGGATTTTGTTCTTCTCCGTCCTCGGGACTTTAATTCATGGACCTGTTCAGGGGCTAAAGCCCAAAGTTTAAGAAACGCATTCGGCATGTCTGAAGGCATGCCTTGATACGAGTCAGCGCTCTCCCGCCTGCCGACCCCGTGTACGGATTTCTCGGACCCGGGCGTCTCATCGCGGAGGCGCCGCCTGCGTGGCCGCTGCCGCGCGACGGCTGTGTTGCATCACAAATTCTCCAATCTCCCGGTCGGCTTGTCTTGCTTCCGGCAGAAAGGAAGCGAACACGTGCCATACGTGGGGCATGTCTTCGTACTTTTTCAGCGTGACGTTGACTCCGGCAACCCGCGCCCGCTCGGCCAGGCGCAGCGCGTCGTCCAGCAGAATCTCGCTGGTGCCCACCTGGATCAGCATAGGCGGCAGCCCTTGTAAATCGGCATGGAGAGGAGAAACGAGAGGGTTACGAGCATCCTGCCCGCCCAGGTACCAGTCGGCAAACTGTTGCAGGCCTTCGCGCGTGAGCAGCGGATCCAGGGCCGCCCGGCTCACAATGGACTCTCCTGTCATTTCCAGGTCCACCCAGGGTGAAATGCATAGGGCGCAACTGGGCAGCGGCTCGCTGCGATCGCGTAACGAAGTCAACAGGGCTAGGGTCAACCCTCCCCCGGCGGAATCGCCTGCCACTGCAATCGCGCGCGGGTCGGCCCCCGAATTCACCATCCAGCGGTAAGCCAGTAGCGCGTCTTCCAAGGCTGCCGGGAACCGGTACTCGGGGGCGCGGCGGTAATCCAGCACAAAGACCCGGGCTTGGGCAGCGCGGGCAATCCAACTCGTCATTTCGGCATGCGCCCGGGATGACCCTAAAACATAGCCACCACCATGAAAATAAAGGATACTGCGGCTGCGCCCGGCCGGGGTCGTAATCCATAAGCCGGGCACCGGCGTGAATACTGCCTCTACTTCCACGTCCTCGGCCAGACGAAAGTTGGTGCGATAAAACTCCTCCACCGTGTCACGCATGTTGGTGAGGTCGGAGCCGCGATCGGAGAGCACGCGCTCCCACATCTGATACACCCGCTTCAACTCTGGTGAGCGTCCTTCGCCGGAACGACTCATGCTCATCTCCTAACCCTATTATCTTCTATGAGTTCTATCTAGCCGGACCTTAATTATCTTCTATCAGTTCTACCTTGGCCCGACGGGATCCCCTAGTCCGGTGAACCTGGCCGGGCCAACCCGTTCGCTTTCGCACACTCCATCCCAGGAATGAACATTCACCCAATCAGCTCTTGAATTATGCCTCCTGAGGTTGTCGAATCATATCAATGACTTGGACGTCTATTGACTTGGCACGAAAGTTGCGATTCCCAGCCTCGGAGCGATCATGACCGGACGTCTTAGCCTAGTCCTGCTGACTGGCATCCTCGCAATTCCCTTGTGGTCCACCGGTTCGGTGCCATCGTCATCGTATGCTGTCCACAAGGCAGCGCCAGCAGCAATTTGGAGCCGGACAACTCTCATCCCATACAGCGGGAGGACACGCCAGCGGGGGCCTTGTTCCAAGTCCTCACCGCGCACACCCGCGGTTCGCACCAGCAGGGAGGAACCCGCGGTGGTCATCCTCTACGGTAGCCGGCCCTGGTCGTGGATGTGAGCGGCTTCGCCCGCGCCTGAGGGTCACCTCCGCCTGTGACCTGCGTCACAGTGCGGCAGTCTTCACGGGACCATGCTAACAATCAGAAGTCAGCAATTGGAGCTGGCGAACCCGCCGCCCCGGTGACTTTCTCCATGGAGCTTGCGGACCTCTACGTCCGGCTGCAGTTGCTGCTCACGATCCTTGTGGTGACGCTGTTGTGGGTGCTCAGCCTCCGCCTGCGACGCGAACACTTCTTTCGCTGGTGGGCGTGGGCCTGGACCTGTTTTGGGATAATTCTTGTTACCCGCGTTCTGGTTCTGAAACTACCTCCCTGGACACCGGTCAGTGCCGGCCTGTGGCTGAGTGTGCTGATTCTGGGTTTCCTGCAGGCTCCGTTGTTAATGCTGGGAGCCTGCTCTTTGCAGCTTGCCCGTCCCGCCGGTAAGCGGCCGGCTATCCTCAGCCTGGGTCTGGCAGTTGCTGCCGCAATCCTGATCTTTGCGATTGCCTTCTTCTGGCGAAAAAACGTGCTCGCCAGTGCCGCCACGCTTTTCATTCCTTGGATCCTCTGTCTGGCGGGCGCCCTGCTGTTCTGCACCTACGTTCTTGCCCGCAAGTGGTCAGATACCCACTCTTGGGCCAGTGCCGTTATTGCGGGCTTTTGCCTCTTGTTCGCATTCGACCGGCTGGCCTACGTCTGGATTTACATCCATCGCTTGATGCTGCACGGGAACACAGTACCTACAATGCAGCTTTTTGGTGAGGTGCTGGCGGGCCATACGCTGCTCTACTTGCTCGACATCGCATGTCTGTGCGGCATTTGCCTGGGAGTGGTCCTCCTCTTGGTCGAGGAACATGCACGCACGGAGTGCGCCTTGTGGCAGAGCGACAATCGCAACCGCGAAGTCGCCGCCGCCAACGCTAGCTTGCAATCGGAGGTGGTGGAGCGCCGCATTATCGAAGCTGCCCTGCGTGAGAGCGAGGAGCGTTACCGCGACCTGGTGGAGCACAGCCAGGACCTCCTCTGCACTCATGACCTTGAGGGTAGGCTGTTGTGGGTAAATCCCGCTCCTGCCCGCATTCTGGGATACGAAGTTGAGGAACTGTTGCGCTTATCACTCCCCGAACTCATTGCTCCCGAATTTCGGGAGCAGTTCTGGGCTTACATCGGCAGAATCCGCAAGGCAAGGGTGGATACAGGGCATCTTTGCCTCATGACGCGCGGCGGGGAACGCCGGGTCTGGGAATACCACACCAGTCTGCGAACCGAAGGCCTTTCATCGCCGGTTGTGCGCGGCATGGCACACGACGTCACGGAGCGCAAACTCGCCGAGCGCGCCCTGCGCAACAGTGAACAGCAACTTCGTCAGGCGCAGAAAATGGAGGCGGTTGGGCGCCTGGCGGGCGGCATTGCCCACGATTTCAATAACCTTCTGCTGGCCATCACGCTGAACCTTGAGCAGGCGCTGCGCCAGGTCAAGCCCGCGGATCACTTCCTCATGGATTATCTGGACCAGGCCTTGAATGCCGCCTTCAGCGCGGCTTCGGTCACTCGCCGGTTGTTAACCTTCAGCCGGCGGCAGGTTTTCCAGACGCAACCAGTGAACCTTAACGATGCTGTCGTCACTACCAAGGAGCTTTTTGATCGTTTGGGTGGGGAAAACATTCACATTGATTTGCGGCTTCAGCAGGACCTGGATACAGTGAACAGCGACCCGGTGCAGTTGCAGCAAGTTATTCTCAACCTGATGCTCAACGCCCGCGAAGCCATGCCGCAGGGCGGACAAATTCTGGTCACCACCAGGCAAGTCGAACTGCAGCAGATTCCTGCCAAGGAACATTTCACTTCTGTGCCCGTCCCCGGCCGCTATATAGTGCTGGAAGTCTGCGATACCGGCGGGGGCATGAGCCAAGATACGCTCTCGCATGCTTTCGAGCCCTTCTTCACGACCAAGGAGTCCGCCGCCACCTCCGGCTTGGGCTTGCCCATATGCTATGGCATCGTGATGCAGTGTGCCGGGCACATTTCCATTCGGTCGGAATTGGGACGCGGCACTACCATTCGCGTGTATCTGCCCCCGCTGCAGTCTCCAGCTGCAGTACCAGTTCCCGGACCTCAGCTTTCGCCAACCTCAGTTGCTGCTCACTCGGCGCAAACGGTTCTGGTGGTAGATGATACGGAGGTAGTGCGCACCGCCGTGGCCCGCGACTTGCGCGGCGTAGGCTATGCCGTATTGTCCGCGTCAAATGCCACTGAGGCTCTGCTGCTTAGCGATCAGCATAAGGGGCCTATCCATATGTTGGTAGCCGATGTGGTCATGCCCGGCATGAACGGGCGGGAACTGGCGCGACATCTCCTGCGCAAGCGTCCCAATCTAAAGATGTTGTTTATGACCGGCTACGACAGGGACACCATCGCATCGGAAGATCCTATGGATGCCTCAGAAACTGTGCTCTACAAGCCTTTCAGCTCGCTGGAATTGTTTGCCGCCCTGGGCAAACTGCTGGATAAAGATGCCGCCTGAGCGGGCGATTACTCACCGTCCCGCCAGAGTCGGAGGCTGACTCCTCGACCACGATCATCCGGATGTATTGGGCCAGCTCGGTCCCGACCATGGTGTCGTGGTGGATGGCGGCAACCTTGCCGGCATCATGGCGACCCTAACCTCTAGGTCTATTGCTGCAGGATCTCGATGGCGCTGATTATGGGGTTCTGAGTGATGCTCCCGAAGCTGATGGTCAGGGTGCCGTTGGTCACCGAGGCGGTGGTCGACTTCTCCAGCGCCGCGTTGCCGCCGGCTTGCGCGAAGACGTCCAGGCTGGAAAAAGCCGTCGTCCCCTGCACCAGGACATTGAACACCCGGCAGCCCACGCTGAAGCATCCGCTCCAGATCTCGGCAAAGTACAGGTTCACCGTGTACGTGCCGTTGGGCACGCTGAAACTGTACTTCAGAGGCGATCCGTAGCGCTCGGTCCGGAACAGGGTTGGGTCCGAGGTCCCGCTAATC
>DATFDP010000184.1:0-29240 GCA_035252015.1 Terriglobales bacterium | reverse complement strand
CAGCATGGAATTCCGGCAAATGTTCCTGCGCATGACGGCCCGGCCCTACACCACGTCGCCGTGGCGGGTGTACCTGTGCTCGTCCTCCACATTTCCCGCCCCCGGGGTGCACGGGATGTGCGGCTATTTTGCCGCCCAGGCGTGCCTGCGCGCCCGCTGACCGGGAGCTGTGGAAATTTCCGCAGCCATCCACAACAAAAGGAACATACGCACAGGTTCTGCACAAAGCAGCCAGCGTTTGCTATTGCGAGGCAACCGGGACAGGAGCAAAGTGCAGGCAATGCAGACGTGAGATGTCCTGAGCGTTGAGCCAGAGCGTCGCAGAGGCCAGCGGTTCCCGGCGGTTCCACGAGGGTTGAATCGCCGGAGGGTTCAATCATGAACCCGGGCGTTGCGGCTCCCAGGGTCTCGGTAACGGGACTGAACGGCTGGCGGAGCGGCCTGCGGGCTGGTAACCCGCGGACGAGTACGAGGAAACCGGCATCCGCTGCGAATGCCGGGGGTGCCGCGTACACTTGGGCGCGTGAGCGCACAGGAGAAACCTGGCCCAACGCGGACAGCACAATGGTGCGGTGACGGCCCCGCCGGCGTGCCGCAGGACGTTTCACCAAAACAATATGGCCCGGGTGGCTGGCCCGGGCCATATTTGTTTTTCCCACCTTTGTTCACCACAGAGGCACACAAGGCGCAGAGAAATTCATTTCGCCCCGATGACCGTGGATTTCACGGTATCACCTGCGGCTTTCTCATCGAGTTTTCTTCCTGATCCAGCACGGAAAGAGGGGATCGACAAAGAAATATCGCTCTTGGTAGCGATCGAGGATATCTCGTGCATCGAGGGAGTGGAGCGCCCGCTGAACGCTCGAGGCCGGTCCCAGCCGAAACTCGCTCCGAACCGCCTGGGAGTAAACGTCCGAAGGCCCGCCTTGGGCGAGTGCCTGTAAGGTTGCCCGTTGCCCTGCCGAAAGCTGTTCCCACAGCAGTTCGAAGTAAGTAGACTGACCGGCCACGAGGCTGTCGGTGACGGCCTTTACGTCGGACGCTTCGAGCATACGTTTATCCTTCAGTTCCGCATAGTCCCACAACTCATGGGCGATCCGCTGCACGTCATAGGGGATCAAGTCAGCGGTTGAGAGCAGTTTTTCCAGGCCTTCCTCGTTAATCGTTCTGCCTCTCTTGCGGAAGTGGCCAGCAATGAACTCCTTCCAGTCACCGGCGGGGATTTTGTCCAGAAATATCAGGGGGCCGGCTTTATGGAAGGGACGCCTGGCCGAAAGCATCTCCTTCATGAGAGAAGGCTGGGATCCGGCAAACACATACCCTACTTCTCGTTGCTTCTGCACCTGGTTTCGTATGGCACTTTCCACCGAACCGCTATTGAACTCGGAAATCTGCTGAAATTCGTCGAGGCAGATCGCCATGCGGAATCCCGCGTTCCTGGTCAATTCTCCCGGCATGGCAAAGACTTCTGGTGCAACCGGAGTGGGATCGAACCCAGGACCTTTGCCCAACGATAAACTGATCTCGCCGGTTGCCATGTTGTAGTTGATGTCAGGCTTTACGCTTCGCCCGAATCTTGTGACCCAATCCTTCACGCGTTCCCAGGGGCCGGCAGCCTGCAGGACCTTCTCTGCGAACTTCTCCAGGAACTGGGAATAGCTGGCATAGCTGCTCACGGTCAAGTTGACGGTCCGAATGTGCCTTTTCCTCAGTTTGAGAAGGGCCACTGCGACCAGGGAACTCTTTCCGAACCGTCGTGGAGACAACAAAAACACTTTTTGCCCATCGGCCAGGTCTCTAACGAGTTGGTCAAGTTCGGGAATACGGTCGAGGAAATCAGGCTGCTCAATAATTTCGCCGAAAACGAACGGGTTTTCTGGAGCGGAGGTCATTACGCAAGTCAGCGTAACGCAAATTTGCGTAATGAGCAAGCCCCTGTTTTACGCGAAAACGCGTAACGCAAAATCGCGTAATCACAAGAGCAAGGCCGCAGATCAGATCATCTGCGGCCTTTTATCGGCGTTGATGGCGTTTAATCCGTGGTGAAAATGAATTTCTCTCTATCGCTGTCGTGAAATAAACGGCTAGTCGTGCACCCCATCCATGAACGCCCGCAGCTTGCGCGAGCGCGAGGGATGGCGGAGCTTGCGCAGCGCCTTGGCTTCGATCTGGCGGATGCGTTCGCGCGTGACGGCAAACGACTGGCCCACTTCCTCCAGCGTGTGCTCGCTGCCATCCTCCAGGCCGAAGCGCATCTTGATCACCTTCTCCTCGCGCGCGGTCAGGGTGCGCAGAACCTGCGCCGTCTGCTCCTTCAGATTGACATTGATGACAGCATCCGAAGGGGAAACCACGGCGCGGTCCTCAATGAAGTCGCCCAGATGCGAATCTTCCTCCTCACCGATGGGCGTTTCCAGCGAGATGGGCTCTTGCGCGATCTTCAGCACCTTGCGCACTTTAGCTACGGGGATGTCCATGCGCTTGGCGATTTCCTCTGATGTAGGCTCGCGCCCCAGTTCCTGCACCAGCTGCCGCGAGGTGCGGATCAGCTTGTTGATGGTCTCGATCATGTGCACCGGAATGCGGATGGTGCGGGCCTGGTCGGCAATGGCGCGCGTAATCGCCTGCCGGATCCACCACGTGGCGTAGGTCGAGAACTTGTAACCGCGGCGGTATTCGAACTTGTCCACTGCCTTCATCAGGCCGATGTTGCCTTCCTGAATCAAATCCAGGAACTGCAGACCGCGGTTGGTGTACTTTTTCGCGATCGAGACCACCAGTCGCAGATTGGCTTCGATGAGCTCGCGCTTGGCCTGATCGGCGTCAATATCACCCTGGATGATTTCCCGCTGCGTGCGCTTCAGCTCCTGGTAGCTGACGTCGGATTCGGCCTCCAGCTTCTCCATGTCAGAGCGCAGCTGCCGCGCCTGCCGCCGAAATTCCTTCTTCTGGTCTTCGCTGCGAGTGGCCTCCGCCTTTTTCTCCAGGTTGTTGACCTGGCGCTCCAGCGCCCGCATGGAGTCCACGGTCTTGTTCACGCGGTCAATCAGGCGCTTGCGCTCGATGTTGGTGACCCCCAGGTTGCGCATGGCGCGCGACATGCGCACCACTTCCCGGGCCAGGTTCCAGCGGTAGCGGCGGAACTCCTTAGGCCGCTTCTTGCTGTTGATGGCCTGGAATTTTTCCAGCAGCTGGTTGACCTTCTTGTAGTGCTTGGCCACCTCGTCAATGCGGCCAATCATGTCCTTGAGGCGGTTCTCCAGGACTTCATCGGTGATCTCTTCCTCGTCGAAGGTGACGATTTCCTTGATGGAGCGCACACCGCGGCGCAGGTCGTCGCCCAGAGCGAGGATTTCCCGGATCACGATAGGGGAGCGGGAGAGAGCCTTGAGCACTCGATTCTGGCCACGCTCGATGCGCTTGGCGATTTCTACTTCGCCTTCGCGGGTGAGCAGGGGAACGGTTCCCATTTCGCGCAAATACATGCGCACTGGGTCGTTGGTCTTCTCCAGCGCTCCCGGAGTCAGGTCGAGCTCGACGTCTTCGCCGACCTCCATGTCCTCGGCCTTGTCCAAGCCGGCGGAAGGCATCTTGGCCGGGCCTTCCAGGACATCAATACCCTGAGTGCCGATGGTGGTCAGCAGGTCATCCAGGTCCTCAGGGGAGTGGACGTCGTGAGGAATCAGGTCGTTCACCTCGCTGTAAGTGAGGTATCCCTTTTCCTTGCCTACATCAATCAGCTTTTTGATATCGTCAAACTTGTCTTCAAGAGCCAAAACGGTCTACCCCTCTGTCGGCGTCCGGAACGGACGGCGAAGCTTCCTTTCGAGGTGGGATTTGTGCACTGCGGGTTTAGCGCCGGCAGAAACCTTCGAAGTTTAGCACAATCCGCTTACTTCTCACAATGGCGTGCTTGGCTACCTGCAACCTCGATTTTGGGGAAGCTAAGTAAAGTCAATATGTTAGATGATGCAAACGGCTGCCCGGTTTCTAAGCTGCTGGTTAAAAAAGCCCCATTTTCCCGAATCAGCAACCCTCGATTTCACTGTGAGTTACACACCTCGCAGGCGGTTGGCCGCCTCTCCGGTGGAGAAGTTGCCTGCAACATCACACGTCTGAGCCCAAACTTCTATTCCCGGGCTGCAACCCCCGCCAACGTCCGGTCCAACTCCAGCTTCTCGCGCAGAAGCTGGCCTAGGACGGCTGAGTCCTGCCGGCGCTCAGCTTCCGCGATCTGTACCTGAATTTGACGCTGGCGGCGCTGCAAATGTCGCCGCCTCAGCGCCTCAATGGCTCCTTCCAAGAGCTCAGGGGTTAGTTCCTCGTCCTCCTGCATCAGAGTAGCGGCCAAACGGCGCTGCTCGATCTCGGGCAGGGACAGTGAAAGTGGGTCGGCGCCGCTTTCGGCCAGGTCAGCCTGCAGCAGGGCGTCCAGCAGACTTTCGGTCGCCAGGCCGTCGTGCAGACGCTCGCTGCTAAGGGCGAACTGGGCCTGCCGGGCCGGGTCAAATTCCTCATCTACCCCATCACGGGCGGAAATCCGGCTTTCTTCCCTCTGGACTTGGCTCGCCGATGCGAGGGCACGGATCAGGATGCGCTCTGCCTGAGTGACCTGGGGCTCCGCCGATGCCCTTATCTGGGCTGACGAGCGTTTAGTGGCCGCGTGGCGCAGCTCTTGGCTGAGCACGGCGGAGTCTATGCCCAGCTTCTGGGCGATCTCCCGGGCCAGTTCGTCCCTCACAATGCGGCTAGGCACCCGCTGGACGTGGGGGAGCAGGAAATTGACCGCTTTCACCTTGCCTTCCGGGCTGCGCACCGAGGACTGGGTGCGGGCCCGCTCGATGAGGTAATCAAAGTACTTTTGGGCAGTTCTGAGCGCCTGTTCGTAAGCCTCCTTACCGTTGCGACGCACGAACAGGTCGGGATCGAAGCCCGCTTCCAGGGTAAGCACCTTGATCTGGAACTCCTCAGAAACCAGCAGGGCCAGGGTGCGCTCGGTGGCGTTGGCGCCTGCGGTGTCGGGGTCGAAGTTGACCACCACATTCTTGCTAAAGCGGCCCAGCAGCTTGGCGTGGAGCTCAGTGAAAGCAGTGCCTGAGCTGGCAACCACGTTGTGAAACCCCGCTGCGAACAAAGAGATGCAGTCCATCTGGCCTTCAACCAGGATGACGTAATCGAGCTTGCGAATGGCCTCCTTAGCCAGATCTAAGTTGAAGAGCACGCGTGACTTGGAGTAAATGGCTGTTTCCGGCGAGTTCAGGTACTTGGGACCCGCCTTCTCGTCGGTGGAGAGGGTGCGACCGGTAAAGGCAATCACCCGTCCCGACTCGTTGGCGATAGGGAACATAATGCGGTTGCGGAACTTGGAATAAAGGGCCGAGCGTCGTCGGCTAGCCGCCGGCGGCTCCTCATCGTGTGTGGGGGCGAGCGCCCCCGCCCCTCCAGCCGCGCCCTGCGCGGCTTCCTCCCTCCATGAAAATAAGCCGCTGGCCCTCATCTCTTCTTCATCGAATTGGCTCCCCATGACATCCCGCAAAATGAAGCCTCTTTCCGGGGCATAGCCGATGCGGAAACGGGCAATCATTTCCTGGTTGAGGCCACGGCTGACCAGATACTCGCGGGCATGGGCGGCCTCAGGGCGGCGCAATTGCTCGCGGAAGTAGTCGGTAGCGCGTTCGTGCATTTCCAGCAGCACGCCGCGCAGCTTAGCTTCCTGGGCTTCAGCAGGGCTGCTGTACGACATCTTGGGCAGAGGAATGCCCACCTTCTGGGCCACCGCCCGCACCGCCTCGGGAAAGGTGATGTTCTCGATCTTCTGCACGAAGCTGAACACATCTCCGGAAACGCCGCAGCCAAAGCAGTGGTAGTACTGGCGTGTGGCATGTACGGAAAAAGACGGGGTTTTCTCGTGGTGGAAAGGGCAAAGCCCGACGTAGTTCTGCGCTCCGGCTTTCTTCAGCCTGACGTACTCGCCCACGATGCGGACGATATCCGCCTGCTGCTTCACCGTGTACGCGAAATCGCCGGGATTGGCCATGGCGTTTTGAAAGGTTCACCGACCAGGACGGCCCGGTCAACGCAGAATGCGAACGTCTCTCAACCGCTTTGCGGATAAGCTGTTAAACGCGAAATTATCTTGTGGAGAGACGCGGAAATCAAGGATTTTATTCGCTTATTCTTCGCCACAAATTTATCGAGGTAGTTATTGCCTTCGTCCGAAGTTTCGTCTTACACTCCGGCCAGAGTGTCTTCCACACAAAACCAAGAGGACCTGAAGCAGCGGCTGGTGTCTGCTGCGGCGGTGGAGGACGACAGCTCCTTCGAACTGAAGCTACGGCCCAAGCGGTTGCCGGAGTTTATTGGCCAGTCCAAGGTAAAGGAAAACCTGGCCGTGGCCATCGAAGCCGCCAAGTCGCGCGGCGACGCCCTGGACCACGTGCTGCTCTACGGCCCGCCGGGGCTGGGGAAGACCACCCTGGCCACCATCATTGCCAATGAGCTGGGGGTGGCCTTTCAGCAGACCTCAGGGCCGGCGCTGCAGATCAAAGGTGACCTGACCGCTATCCTCACCAACCTGCAGAACCGGCAGGTGCTATTCATTGACGAGATTCACCGGCTGCAGGCACAGCTTGAGGAACTGCTCTATTCGGCGCTAGAGGATTACAAGCTGGACATCATCATTGGGCAGGGCCCGTCGGCGCGCACCCACACGATGGACGTGAAGCCGTTTACCTTTGTTGGCGCGACCACGCGGGCCGGGCTGCTTTCTTCACCTTTGCGCTCGCGCTTCGGAATAGTGCTGCGGCTGGAGTTTTACACCGATGCGGAGCTGAAGATCATCGTGCAGCGCTCGGCGGAAATCCTGGGCGTAGGGATTAACGACGCCGGCGCCAACGAAATCGCCAGCCGCGCCCGGGGCACGCCGCGCATTGCCAATCGCCTGCTGCGGCGGGTGCGCGACTTCGCCCAGGTGCGGGGCGGGGGACGCATTGACCTCCCTACTGCACAAAAAGCGCTGCACATGCTGGAGGTGGACCAGCACGGCTTCGACGAAATTGACCGCAAGCTGCTGCTCACCATCATTGAGAAGTACCAGGGCGGGCCGGTGGGCGTGAACACCCTGGCTGCGGCGCTAGCAGAGGAACCAGACGCGATTGAGGAGATCTACGAACCCTTTCTGATCCAGATTGGCTTCCTTAATCGCACCCCGAGGGGAAGGACGGTCACCAGGCTGGCGTATGAGCACTTTGGGATTTCGCCGACGCGACGGCAGAGCTCCCTTTTCTGAAAAACATGTAACTTGTAGCTGCTAGTTGATAGCTGGCCGTCGAGACCAACGAGCAACGACAAGCTACCAATAACCCGCTATCCCCCTCCACTCCGTTCTGCATTCAAGAATCTGGTTGACCACTTCTCCGGCTGGAGGGCCATGCTGGTACAATGCGACCGCACTTTGCTCGCTAACCTGAAGAACGACGCCAGCTGACCATTTTCCTGGCGCCACGCTGCCGCTGATCTAAGCCAACACAGGGCCGGGCGCCGCAACAGGAGAGCTTTGTTCCGCCTCTCACGAGTACGCAGCGCCACAGTTGTGCTGGGTCTCATGCTATGCGCTGCAGCCGCAACAGCACGCGACCAAAACCGCATAGCCGCGCTGGTAGAGCGGACCCGTCCAGTCATTACCATTCCTCGGCTGCAGCAACCGCCCGCGCTCGAGGATTTTCTCAGCATGCAGCCGAGCGGGCCCGTCGCGCTGCGCATGGCCAAGGTTTCCAGGTTCATCCAGCGCGACCCCCAGGACGGCGCCCATTCCAGCCAGCGTACCGAAGCCTACCTGGGCTATGACAAGAAGAACATTTATTTCGTTTTTGTCTGCTTCGATAATCACCCGCGATTGGCCCGGGCCCGGCTTTCGCGGCGGGAGGACATTTTCGATGATGACACTGTGGAAGTGATGCTCGATACCTTCCACGATGAACGCCGGGCTTACGTTTTCCAGGCCAACGCGATGGGCGTGCAGTGGGACGGCACTTACACCGAGCAGGGACAGGGAGACTTCGGCAACTTCGACTCCTCTTGGGACACAGTCTGGGACTCCAAGGGCAAGCTGACGCCCCGGGGCTTCGTGGTTTGGATTGCGATTCCTTTCAAAAGCCTGCGTTTTTCTGCTGACCCGGAGCAAAGCTGGGGAATCATCCTGAATCGCACCATTCCGCGAACCAACGAAAACATCTTCTGGCCGGAAATCACGCGCCGCGTTGACGGCCGGCTGAACCAGGAAGCGACCATGCGGGGCATGGAAGGCATCGCACCCGGGCGCAACATGCAGTTCATCCCCTATGGCATCTTTCGCTCCTTCCGCGCCGTGGACACGCGGGATCCGCTGCCCTACTTCGAAGCTGCCGACCAGGGCCGCTTCGGGCTGGATTCCAAGTTCATTCTGCACGACAGCCTGGTGCTGGACGTGACCACGAACCCGGACTTCAGCCAGGTGGAATCGGACCAGCCGCAGATCACCACTAATCAGAGGTTCGAGGTCTTCTTCCCCGAGAAGCGGCCGTTCTTTTTGGAAAACGCGGATTACTTCACAACTCCCATTGACCTGGTGTTCACACGGCGTATTGAAGATCCGCAATTTGGCACAAGGCTAACCGGGCGCCTGGGCCCGTACTCCCTCGGAATGTTCGTGGTGAACGATCGCGGTCCCGGCTTTGAACTGCCCGATGGCGACCTCAACTTTCATAACGGCGCCTACTTCAGCATAGCCAGGATCAAACGCGATATTGCGAATCAGTCAACTGTGGGGGCGATCTTCACCGACCGCGAGTTTGCCGGCAGCTTTAACCGCGTAGGCGGACTGGACGCGCAACTGAAACTTGGCAAAAATTGGACGGTGCTCGGGCAGGGCGTGGCCAGCTCCACCCGCAATCTCGACGGCAGCTACCAGGCAGGTCCCGCTTATAAGGGAGACGTGCAATACAACGACCTGCACACCAACTACGAGATGCAGTACAACGACATCAGCCCTAATTTTGTGAGCGAGCCAGGATATGTGCCGCGCGTGGACATGCGGGAAATTCGGCAATATGCAAAGTATCAATTTCGGCCCGAAGGGAGCTTCTTGCTCGCCTGGGGTCCGGCTTTGTTCTTTAATCGCATTTATGGCCATGACGGAACTTTCTTGGACGGATCTTACGAACCGCACCTCACCTTTCAGTTCAAAGGGCAAACCTATTTGAGCCTTATGCCGTACGCCAGCTATCCGGAACAACTGCGCCCGGTGGACTTCTCAACGCTGCCCGCGGTGGCCGCTTATAACCAGCACCTCGCAGGTGGCGAGGTCTCAACTAAGTATTTTCGCTGGTTCGGACTTGACCTGTGGTACGGGCGCGGAACCGGGGTTAATTACGATACTCCGGCGAACCATGCACCCGTACTCGACAACAACGACATTGTGCAACTCCTGATGACGCTGCATCCCACCAAAAGCTTAAAAATTGACAACACGTACCTGCTCAACCGGCTGACGGACCGGCCCACCGGCATGAGCGCGTTTACCAACCACGTTATCCGCTCAGAGTGGAACTACCAGATCACGCGCGCGCTCTCTCTGCGGCTGATTCCCCAGTACACTACGGTGCTGAGCAATCCGCGGTTCACCTCGCTGCCCCGCAGCAAGCAGTTCAACGCCGACTTTCTCATCACCTACCTGGTCCATCCCAATACCGCGATCTATGTGGGCTATAACAGCGACCTGCAGAACCTGGGCTCTCCGCTGGGATATGACGTAAACGGGAACCTGCTGCGCACCCGTGGCCGGTACCTGAATGACAGCCGGCAGTTCTTCATCAAGCTTTCCTACCTTTTTCGCTTCTAGACAAAACCCACCACAGAGACACAGAGAAATCAAAGAATCACGATTGAAGAAGGTGAAATAAGAGTGACGTCAAAAAAAGGGATCCACCATTTTTCGTTCGTCATTCTTTATGCTTGATTCCTCTGTGCCGCTGTGTCTCTATGGTGAATTGGGGGTTAAGCGAGTTGCCACACCGTGTCGAGCACCGACCCGTCCACCCACTTGACGATGGCCACCGGCCGTTCAGTGAAGCGTGGGCGGGCGGGCTTGCCGCCGCAGATTTTCTCCACCTCGGCCTTGATGTCCTGGATAGGGCGGATGGGCAGGCGGGAACCTTTGACCGCATCGAGAAGGTCCTGGCGGCGCGGGTTGATGGCGATGCCGCGCTCCGTGGCCACCACGTCAACCATCTCGCCGGTGCCGACAATCGTCGTCACCTCGTCCACGACCACGGGAATGCGGTCGCGGAACGAAGGCACGGCCAGAATGCTGCAGCCGGCGAAAAGGCAGTTCTGCCAGCCGCCTATGCCATGCAGCAGGCGGCCGTCCGAGTGCGTAACCACATTGGCGTTGAAGTTGACATCCACCTCGGTGGCGCCCAGAACCACTGCGTCCACCATGGAAGCGAAGTTGCCCTTGCCGTGAAAGTTGTAGGAGGTGAAGGGCGAGGTGGCAACATGGCGCGGATCGGAAGCGATGGAGCGCACACCATCCAGGTCGAAGGTCTGCCCGTCGAGAATGTACTCGGTCAAGCCTTCCTGCAGCATCTCCACCAGATAACGCGTAGAGCCGCCGCGCACAAAGCGTGCCTTCACGCCGGCTTCCTTCATCAGGCGGCGCAGATAATCCACGAACGCAAGGGCTATGCCGCCAGCGCCGGCCTGGAAGGAAAAGCCGCTGCGCATAATGCCGGCGTCGCGCAGGAAGCGGGCCACGAATTCGGCTATGCGCAGACGGTCAGGGCTGCGCGTGATCTGCGTAGTTCCAGAAACAATCTTGGCGGGATCGCCGATAGAATCTACCTCCACCACAAAGTCCACGGTATTGCCCTGAATCTGCCAGGGAACGCACGGGAAAGCCACCAGGTTATCGGTGACCACGATAACGTGGTCGGCGTACATGGAATCCGCCAGGGCAAAGCCAAGGGAACCGCAGGCGGACCTGCCATGGGAGCCGTCGGCATTGCCGAAGGGATCGGCGGTGGGCGCTGCGATGACGGCAATATCAATGTGAACCTCGCCATCTTGGATCGCCTGCCAGCGCCCGCCGTGCGAGCGCAGCACGCCGACTCCGCGCATTTTGCCCTGGCTGGTGTAGTCGCCCAGCGGGCCGTTCATGCTGCCTTCGATATGGTGGACGACGCCGGCTTCCATCAAATCCACGACCGCAGCCTGTGAAGGAAACGATGCGCTGGGAAACCACATCAGGTCCCTGGCGCCCAGCCTGGCCGCGGCTTGAAGCGCCATGACCGCCACTCGGTCGCCATCGCGCAGGTGGTGATGGCTGGAGATGGTCATGCCGTCGCGCATCCCGCATTTGCGTAGTGCAGTTTCCAGATCGGGGACGCGCTTGTCGCCGTTCTCAGGATATTGCGTGCAGGAGCGGATGGGAGACGCCGCCTTGTAACCCTGCGGGTCATCCTGCTCGGCACCCTGGTACGGCCGCTGGTCTTTTCCGTTGACGGAAATGGGCACAAGACGCCCGGCGGCATTGCGGGTAAGTTCAACGTGCGTGGCGGTGGTGGTCATGTCGGTCGTTAGCCCCGTAGCGGCCGCTGTCCCGGCGGTTGTGGGTGCGGGGTCTCGCCCGCACCTGCGAGGGGCGGGACGCCCTCGCGACAGCCGGCAAGATGCCGGCGTTACTAGCTCAGCCCCATATCCTTGGCTCGCTTTATGAGGTTCATTGCGCGCTGCACCACCGGCGGATCAACCATCTTTGACCCCAGGCTGACCACGCCCAGGCCACGCTGCTGCGCCTCTTCAAAAGCCGTAACAATCTTCTGCGCTTTCTCAATTTCCGCCGCGGCAGGCGAGAACGCCTGGTGCACCGTCGCAATCTGCAGCGGATGTACGCAGCCCATGCCCTCGAAGCCCAGCGCGTGTGACTTCTGGCCCCAGCGCAGAAGGCCATCCATGTCGGCCACGTCGCCGTAAACAGAATCAATGGCCTGCACCCCGGCGGCGCGCGCTGCATTCACTAGGCGGGTGCGGGCGTAGTGAGATTCCGCACCCTCAGAAGTCTTGACCACACCAAGATCAGCGGTGTAATCCTCCAGGCCGATGGTGACCGCCGCCACGTTAGGAGTGGCAGTGGCGACGGCAAAGGCATTCTCAATACCTAGCGCCGATTCCAAAATGGGCATCAGCCAAATAGGACGCGAGAGGCGGTGCCGCTTTTTGAGTTCAGCGATTGTGCGATCCACTTCTCTAACCTGTTCCGCGTGCTCAGCCTTGGGTATGAGCACCATGTCCGGCTGCTCGGGGATCACTTCTTCCAGATCGGCCAGGCCGAGCGGCAATTGGTTGATGCGCACCGTGCGCTCGGCTCCTGCAAAATCCACCGCACGCAACGCGTTGCGCGCCAGAATGCGCGCCGTATCTTTCTCGGCCGGGTGAACTGAATCCTCCAGATCGAGAATGACGGCGTCTGGCGCGTGCAGGCCGGCATTGATGAAATACTTGGGCTCGCTCCCGGGCAAATAGAGGCGCGAGCGGCGCAGGCGATCGCGGGCTACGGGCGGAGGGAGAGGAACGTGCTCCGGCAGCGCGCGGCGGCCCTGGCCCATCCCAGCGCGGCGCACCGCAGACTCAAGGCGAGCGGCAATCACGAAAGGCAGCGCACCTTCGTCGTGAATCATAAGGTGAGCGTCGCGCACATCCAATTCCGCAAGCACGTGCCTCGCTTGGGCAAGAATGCTTTGGCCGTAATAGGCGGCGACTCGGGACTCCAGTCCGATTTCAATTCCGCCTTCCGCGCGCAACTCCAGGGCAACATGCAGGTCGGAGCGCACTTCCTTGCCCCAGTGCCCGGCTTCAGCTCTGCGCGCAATTTCGGCTTTGGCGGGCCCGCTCATATCTGTTCCCGCATGGGCGTAGTGTCCAGAACCGCCAGCGCCTCCTGCGTGTATTCTTCAAGATCGGGGTGGAGCCACGTTTCGTCGAGGCGCACGGTGTGGAAGCGCACGTCGCAGTGGTCGCCGTCGAAATTGACAATCACGTGGAAATGCCTTCCCTGCTTCTCCTTGACCAGACGGTCACGCAGCGACTGGGCCACAGCCATGCCGTAACCCAGCATGGGAAGCGGCAGGAAGCCGCCGTTCTCCGAGTAGTCCTCAACATGAATGTGGTTCACATAACATTCGTAGGCGGTGCGGTCCTGAAAATCAGCCAGTTTCACGGTGGGAACGCGGGTCCGGAGCTGAGCAAGAAAGACACAACCCTCCTCTTCCATAAAGGGAGAGGCCAGCAACTGCTGCAGCTCCTGACTCAACCCCTTGGGGTCGTCCAGGTTGTCCTGGCGAACCTGCTGGTAAAGAGCCTCCATGCGCTGGTTGGTTTTCATGTAAAACCAGGTTCAGAGTTTCAGGGTTTCAAAGTTTCAGAATCCGCAATTCCCCCGCCGCAACTAGTCGGCGGCACCGGCCGTCTCCGAAGCCTGCTCCAGCCTGGCCAGAATCGCGTCCGTCATCTGCGTGGTAGAGACCGCACCCTGCGCGATCGCCTTGGATCCTCCGGGAATGCGCATCATATCGTAGGTGCGCACCTTGCCTTCGCGCACCACCTCCGCAATCGCCGCCCGCACCCGCGAGGCCTTCTCCTGCTCGCCAATGTGGTCGAGCATCATGGCGGCGGAAAGAATCATGGCGATGGGATTGACGATGGGCGGATTCAGCTCAGCGTATTTCGGTGCGGAGCCGTGCGTCGGCTCGAACACAGCCACCTCTTTGCCGATGTTGCCGGAAGCGGCGAAGCCCAGCCCCCCTACGAGCCCGGCAAACGCGTCGGAGATCACATCGCCGAACAAATTGCTGGCAATAATGCAGCCGTACTCCTCGGGATTCTTGGTCAGCCACATCGTCTGTGCGTCAATGTTAGTGGACCACAGCGGGATGCCGGGATAATCCTTGGCTACGTGCTTGGCCACTTCCTCCATCATGCCACTCGTTTCGCGCAGCACGTTGGGCTTTTCGCAGATGGTTACGTTCTTGTAGCCGAATTTCCTGGCATAGTCGAAAGCGGCGCGGCAAATACGCTCCGCCGCCGGGCGGGTAATGATCCGCAATGAAACCGCAAGGTCCTCGCCTTGTACGCTCTGAAACGGCTTGAACTTAGGATGCGTGGCGAAAGCGGCGCGTACTTGCTCCGACGGATTGGTCCACTCCACGCCGGCGTAGAGGCCTTCCGTGTTCTGGCGGAATACGACGACATTGACCTGCGGCTCCTCGTAGCCGCCGCCCGGCTTCTTGCGCACAAAGTTCAGGGGGTTGCCGGGAAAGCCGATGCAGGGACGGAGGCACACGTCCAGGCCAAAGCGCTGGCGCATGGTCACAATCGGACTGTAGTAGGTGTAGCCCTTGCCCCGCAGCTCGGGCTTTAGCTCGGCGTCTGCTTCCTTTTTGGGTTTGGAGGTGATGGCGCCGAAGAGGCCGACCTTGTGCTTGGCCAGCAAAGCAACCGTGCGCTCTGGCAGGGCATTGCCTTCGTTGATCCAGCGCTCCCAGCCGATATCGGCGTGAATATATTCGGCCTGAAAGCCGACAGCACTAAGCACGCGAATAGCTTCCGGCAGCACCTGGTTGCCTATGCCGTCTCCGGGCATGGTTACGATAGTTGGTTCGGACATGAGTGCAGTCTCCGATAGGGCGGTTTCACAGTTTCACAGGCTTTGCTGTTTCGAGTTTCAATTTCTGGTTTCAAGTTTGAAAACAGCACCTGCTCCTGCCTTTGAAATTTGAAACTTAAAACTCGAAATTATGTGCAATTCTCAATTCTTCAAACCCAGCTTTTTCGCCACCAGGTTCTCAACGCCACGCGCCACGACCAACGATTGTGGCACGCTGCCCAGGGGCGGGAAGTGGAACTTGTCACCATCGTATGTGATAAGGCTGGAGGTGAAGTCCACCTCTAGCTCATCGCCCGGCATGATGGTTTTGTCCCCGGCTCTGAGTTGGGCCGCAAACTGCTCGCGCAGTCGCCCCACAAGATGCGGCCCTTCAATACACAGGAATCCGTTGTTAAAGGCATTGCGCAAGTAGGTTTGCGAAAAACTAGCCGCGATGACCATAGGAATTCCCCTGGCCTGCAGCGAAGTGACCGCCTGCTCGCGGCTAGAACCGGTGCCGAAGTTGTAGCCGCCCACGAACACGTCACCGGCCCGGGCTTGCGCGGCTAGCTGCGGGTCATAGTTCTCCATAGTGACCCTGGCCATCATCTCCGGCGTCATGTCGTCGCGGTAGGTGTAGTCCTTGCCGTAAATCTGGTCCGTGTTGATGTTGTCCGCAGCCAGGAAAATCAGCCGCCCGCGCACGCGTTCAGGAAAACCGGGAAGGATTTCGACCTTCTCAGAACTGCCGCTCGCTGCGGTAGCACATTCCTCGTACTGGCGTGTGATTGTGTGAGATTGCATGCTTGTGTGGGATCGGGGCTCTGCGCCGATCAGACGAGGCGGATTCCCGTCTCTAGTCAAACCCTCTACGCTGTTGATACATCCTGCAACCGCTGAGGCTGCCACAACCTCCGGGCTGGCCAGGTAGCAGCGAGCATCGCGTGAGCCCATGCGGCCCTTGAAATTGCGATTGGTGGCGGAGATCCCGACTTCACCTGGCTCCAGCAGCCCCACTCCCAGCCCGATGCACGGTCCACAACCGGCAGGCAAAGGAATGGCTCCGGCATCCAGGAGCGCCTGCCACGTGCCTCGGCGTTCGGCTTCCTGTTGCACCCAGCGGCTGGCCGCACCCAAATAAAATTTGACGCCTGCTGCCACCTTCTTGCCCTTGACAACTCGGGCGGCAGCTTCCAGGTCCTCCAGGCGTGAGTTCACGCAGGAGAGCAGGTAGGCTTTCTGGATCGCGATCTTCTTCCGTTCCATTTCAGCAAGCGAGGCCATTACCTGCACCGTGTCCGGACCCGAAACATGCGGCGTGACTTCGTCCAGGTTCAGCGTGATGCGTGCGGCATAGGCCGCGGCGGGATCGGGTTGCGGCGGTTCTCTTCGCCAGCGCTCGAGGTCCTGCACGGTGAAACGCTCGATGCCCTGCCTTGCAAGCTCGTCGTGCACGTGTTGCAAATAGACGAGCGTGATGTGGTCGCAGGGAAACCAGCCCACGAGTGGCCCCCACTCCGTGCTCATGTTAGAGATGGTGAAGCGCGCGTCCATGGAGAGGCTGGCCACGCCCGGGCCGCTGAATTCCACCGCCGCATTGAGCACCTCGTCGTGGTTGTAGAGGCCGCACAGGGCGATGATTACGTCCTTGCCGGTGGCACCCCCCCGCAGGCTGCCTTCCAGCACCACTCGTACGCTGCGCGGAATCTGCCACCAGAACTCGCCGGTGGCCCAAACCGCAGCTGCGTCAGTTCGCACAACTGGCGTCCCTACAGCCGCCAAGGCAGCATACATATTAGAGTGGGAGTCGGAGGCGACCACAAACGATCCGGGGACGACATATCCCTTTTCCACCATGATCTGATGGCCGATACCGGAACCGGCCGGGTAAAAATCCACCCCGTGCTGCTTGGCGAACGCCTCGATGGCGCGGTATTTCTTCTGATTGTCCTCGCTCTGGTTCTGGATGTCATGGTCGAGAGCGAATACAAGCTGTCGTGGATCGTGAATTTTCTTGGCACCGATGCCATGGAATTTCTTCATGACCGCGGAGGTGTTGTCATGGGTCATGATGTGATGCGGGCGAATGGAAACGAAGTCGCCCGCCGACAGTGGGCGCTTGGGCCCCTCTGCAAGATGGGCTTGCGCGAGTTTTTCAACTACGGTTTGCGCCATAACTGACCTTCGCGTTCACATTAAATTCTTCACGTGTCATCCTGACCTCCGCTGAAATCATCTGCTGTGACGAGCACACATCAGCAGCCCCGCTGTGCCAAGCCTCTGCTTCCCCGCTTTGCTGCTGGCCGCACATCCACTTTCAGCAGCCGCATCAGCTCGCTCGCCGAGCGCAGCTTCTCCAGCTTCCACACCGCATCCTTTAGCTTTTGCTGCGCCCCTTTGGACAGCACCCCCTCCGCCAAAGCCGTGAACTTCTCTTCGATCTCTCGGTCGGTAAGCGGGTTGCGCGGGTCGCCCTTGGGAAAATCCAACTGCTTGGTAAACTCCTTTCCGCCGCTGGTGCGAATGGTCACAATTACGCGCTGCAGCGCGGGAAATAGCTTCTCAATCTCCGGGTCAGCCACGACCTCCACCTTGCGCAACTGGGCGCGAATCGCCGAGTCCATAATTTTTTCCGGAGTGAACTGCAGCGGCGTTACCTGCCGGTCCACCAGCGCGGCCGCGATCACATAAGGCAATGAATGGTCGGCGGTCTCCTTGCTGCGCGGGTCGTATTTGCTGGGATCAGAAAGAATATCGGCGGCACGCGCCAGGGAGCGAATGCGAATCCTCTCCACCTCCTCCGGCTTGAGGTCGTGCTCGCGCACCAGGTCAAGCACCGCCGAGATGGGCGTGTGGGTGAGCACTTCGGTGGGAAATGCCTTCATTCCGCACTGCGTAATGCGCCAGGAATCGCCCAGGCTGTCGGTGAGCACATCCAGTTTCCACTCCGGGCCCAAGCAATGCGCCAGGCCTTCCTTGCCGTCCACTACGTGCTCGGGGCCGGTGTAGCCCTTCTCCGCGAGCAGCGCCGCCAGCACTCCGCTCTGGGTAGCCATGGGATCCACCGTGTTCTTCATCATGGTCAGCTTGCCGGCGGTAACCGCGCCCAGGGTGGCATGGCGGCTGGCGGAAATGCCGATGGCGTGCTGAATCTGCTCCCAGTTAAGGTGCAGGGCGCGCCCGGCAACGATAGGCGAAACGAAGGCGGTCAGCGTGGCGTGATGCCAGCCACGCTCGCGAATGCCGGGCACGGCAGCTTCGCAAAAGCGGCATTCGAATTCGTGACCCAGGACCAACCCCACGATCAGTTCGCGCCCGTCGGATTTGGCGCGCTCGCAGCAGGCCAGAGCCGCGGGAAAAATGTCGGAAGGATGCGACGGGTCCTGCTTCCAGTAAATGTCGTTGTAGTCCATGCAGCGGATCATGAGCGCATTGGCCAGGGAGGCGGAGACCGCGTCCATCTTCTTGCCCGTGCCGATCACGGTGGCAGGGCCGGCGCCCGCGGTTTCATCCAGTACCTGGAGGGCGATCTTAACGTCGTGCTGCTGGTAGCCGCCCAGAGCGCAGCCTAACGAATCCAGCAGAAACCGCTTGGCCTGATAGACGGCATCCTCGGAAAGCTGAGCGAACTTCAGCTCTGCGGCCCAGCGCGCCATTTCGGCGGTGACGGTTGTTTTAGACGCAGTTTGCGCGGTGGCCATAGACGAGTTGCCGGTTTTCGGTTTTTTTCTCCTGAAAGCCTACGGGCTAAATGCAAAGTGCTGACGACTAATTGCTACTTCTTCAAATTCTTGAACGGCAAATACGCCATGAAATCAGCGTGATGTACGATATAGGCCTCGGTGGTGCGCTTTACCAGGTCGCCTTCGGCGGCGTGTGCTGCAATGATGTGGCACACGCGGTCGGGCACGCTGCACTCCATGGCCAGCGCCACCCCAGTAAAAGGATGGCGGAGAAATTCGCCGCGCTCACTCTGCCGTGTCACCGGCTTGCCGGCCGGATCCTGCACGTTTTCATACTCCAGCAGCTTGCCCACATCGGCCAGGATGGCGCCGGCGATCACTGTGTCCATGTCAATGGGCAGGGCGCGTCCCATGAAATCCTTCATCGATTCAGCAGCGCGGCGCGCAATATGCACCACGCAGCGCTTGTGCTCCATAAAGCTGACCGGGCAATTAGGGATCAACAGGGTGAAAGGAATGCGTTCCAGGTCGTCCGGTTTGAGGGGGCTTAACTCGAAGGCCCGTACCCAGGTTTGCGCCACCTGGTCGCGCAGCTTGGCGTCCTGAATCCAGTCAAGTTCCGGCCATAGCCGCCGGACCGAATCCCGCATGACCCTTCCTCCCCGCTGGCGGAGCCACCTAGCTTACCTTGTCGCTGCAAAGATAGTCGAGTCAGCAGAGCAGCCGGGCAGCACAGGACGGAGCATCATAGCGGTGGAGCTCAGAATCTAACTTCGGCAGCAGAAGAGGCCATGGTGCGTTACGAATGCGATTTTTGTCACCGGTTGAAAGGGAATGATGAAGCTTGGATTCTGGGATTTGCGGCCGAGAACATAGGTGTGACGGCAGCGCGGCGTGAGGTAACGATTCTTCCCCACTGGGACGAGGCCCGGGCGGCGGCCTACCTGGCAGTGCACTTCTGCTGCGAGCAATGTCGGCAGAACTATATGACAAACCTCTTCGGCGAGGAGCCGGCGGAAAGCGAAGTTGTGGAAGAAGTCGCTGTAATTCCCCGCCGGCGCGTCATGCGTGAATACCCGGGAGCGGCGGTGGAAACGCGAGTCGTTCGTCGCAAGGCGAGCCCAAGCAAGTCCAGGCCCCGGCGCCGTCGCAAGGCCGCCTGAGCCGAACCTGGTCGGGCAGGGGGCGTAACAACGCGTGGTATTCCCAATTCCTGCAGGAACGTAACAGTAAAGCCCAGGAAGAGGGTCCAGGGTAAGTTCCGCAGGCGAATTCAAAGCCCCGCATGAACGGCACTACAGACAATCACTGCCCCGCAGCCTCCCGCAGGCGGGTTGCCGCGTCTTCTGGCGTGATGTCGCGTTGTGGCGTCGCTAGCAGTTCGTATCCCACCATGAATTTACGCACCGTGGCCGAACGCAGCAGCGGCGGATAGAAGTGCACGTGCAGGTGCCACTCCTCGTGCGGCGCGCCATCCGTGGGCCGCTGGTGGAAACCCATCGAATAGGGAAAAGAAGTGCTGAACAGCCGGTCGTAGGCCTGTGTGAGCTGTTGCAGGGTTTCGGCCAAGCCCGTGCGTTCAGCGGCTGTGAGCTGATCCAGTCCTGCCACGTGCCGCCTCGGCAGCACCATGGTTTCGAATGGCCATACCGCCCAGAAGGGCACCAGTACAACGACTTCCTTATTCTCCAGCACAACACGGAACTTTTGCCGGCTCTCCAACTGTAGGTAGTCGCACAATAAGCAGGAGGGATTTGTCCTCAAATAGGCCCGCTGCAACTCTTGCTCCCTGCCAGGGACGTTGGGCATGCTTGCGTTAGCCCAAATCTGGCAGTGCGGGTGGGGATTACTGGCGCCCATCATGGCGCCGCGATTCTCAAAAATCTGGACGTAATGGATGCCATTCAGCGCGCCCAGTTCGACGTACTGCTCTGCCCACAGGTCCACAACCATTCGGACGGAAGCGGAGTCGAGCGTGGCCAGCCTAAGATCATGACGCGGCGAGTAACAGATCACGCGACAAAGGCCGGCTTCTCCGTGGGCTACCATGAGGCCACGCTGCTCGCAATCGAACGCCGTATTGGAAGTCTGCGGCAGAAGCGCAGGAAAGTCGTTTTCAAAAATGAAGGTTGATTCGTAGCGCGGATTGCTCGCCCCATCGGCTCGCCTATTACCCGGGCACATGTAACAGGCCGGATCGTAGGCCGGAATGTCCAGAGGCGGCACTGGCTCGACCTGACCTTGCCACGGGCGCTGGGTACGGTGCGGCGAAACCAACACCCATTCGCCGGTGAGCGGATTGAAGCGCCGATGCGGGTCGCGGGTCAGATCAAGCGGCATGTTTGACTGTAGCCGGCGTTCCGCCGGCTGTCCTGAGCCGTCCCGGCTTCAGCAGAAAAAGTTGTGGTATAGGCGCCCTGCTCACGCGAGATCAATTCAGCCACGGTTTCAAGCACAATTCTCCAGCCCCTTCACTGTGATCCATGCTAATCCGCGCAAATCCGTGGCAGATCAGTCTTTCACTCGTCATAGCCATTCGGGTGCTTCCGCCGCCAGGCCCAGGCGTCGGCCACAATCTGCTCCAGTTCGGGATAGCGCGGCTGCCACCCCAATTCGCGGCGAATTTTCTCCGAACTGGCCACCAGCACCGCCGGGTCGCCGGGACGGCGGGGCGCGTCTTCCGCTGCAATGGCATGCCCGGTCACTTTCCGCGCCATCGCCACTACCTGGCGGACGGTGAAACCGCGGCCATTGCCCAGGTTATAGATTAGCTGGTCGTGCTTGGCGAGTGCCTCCAGCGCCAGCACGTGGGCAGAGGCCAGGTCGAGCACATGAATATAGTCGCGAATGCAGGTGCCGTCAGGCGTTTGGTAATCCGTCCCATAAATGGCGATGCTGGGTCGCTTGCCCTGGGCCACCTGCAACACCAAGGGGATCAGATGCGACTCGGGCTGGTGATCCTCGCCCAATTCCTCCGCTCCTCCCGCGGCATTGAAGTAGCGCAGGCTGGCATAGCGGAGGCCGTGAATGTGGTGGAACCAGCTGAGCATTCGCTCCACCAGCAGCTTGGATTCGCCGTAGGCGTTGGTGGGACATAGCGGCGCATCCTCCTCGATGGGCGTGCGCTCGGGATTGCCATACAGGGCCGCGGTTGAGGAGAACACCAGGCGCCAGCAGCCTTGCCGCAACATACATTCCAGCAAAGTGAGCGAGCTGGCAGTGTTGTTGCGGAAGTAGCGCTCAGGGGCACGCATGGATTCGCCCGCCTCAATGAGCGCGGCGAAGTGCATCACCGCTTCCGGGCGATGCTGCTGAAATGTATGGTCGAGGGCTTCGCGATCCCCAACTTCCCCGATAACGATTTCCGCGCCCTTAGGCACGGCCCGCCGGTAGCCATGGCTCAGATTGTCATACACAACCACCTGGTGGCCAGCGCGTAGCAACTCGGCCGAGACTATGCTGCCGATGTAGCCAGCGCCTCCGGTGACCAGAATTTTCATGTGCGTGACAGTGTAATGGCTGGCAGTCTCAGTACCTAGTACCCAGTACCCGGCGCGGAAAAGTGATGGGTCAGCTGAGCTCTAAGAGCACATAGCTAAGTGCCCAAACGCAAAAGCCGCGCCACGAACCAAGGCTATTAACAATCTAAGGCTAATCCTCGATTGCATCACGTGGTGTGCGGGCTAAGCTGGAGTGTGCCCACCCGAAGTTCTGGCCGCATTTTTCTGGGGACAGCCGCCCTCGTCCTTCTTTTGGCGGTATCTAGCGTGATTGCCGCCCCGCCGGTGGACTCCAGCAAGACCACAGTTACGCCGGCACTCAAGGCCCGGGCCACCGAGCCGACTTACCAGATCAAAGTAGGGCTGGATGGTGAGGTCTACCCGGTCTTCGCTAACTACGCCTCGCTGCAACGGCCCGACGACCGCAACTGGGGCACGGTGGATATCACTATCGCTAACTCCACCCCCAATGCCCTGCAAAACCACATTGCCGTCCAAATCCTGGGCTGGAGTGATGAGGAAATCCAGACTGTTGACGTGGATGCGGGCGCGGTACGCACATTTTTCTTTGCTCCCACCTTCTACTCGCGTCTCTACAACAACCGGGAGATCACAGCCGCCACCGCTCTGGTAAGAGTGAGAGATTCCCGCGGCAAGCTGTTGTTCACCCGCACAGTCCCGGTGCGCCTCCGCTCTGCCGACGATATCTTCTGGGGACCGAAATTCGAATATGCGCCCTTTATCGCCTCCTGGGTCACGCCGCACGATCCCATGGTTGAGAAGGTCCTGGGCCGGGCCAAGGAATTCGCGCCCGGCCGTCGCCTGCCGGGGTATGAGGAAGGAAGAAACGCCGCCCAGCAGGAGCTCTCCACCTACGTTCAGGCTCGAGCCATTTACCGCGCCCTGCAGGTCACTGGCGTTTCCTACGTAAAAAGCTCAATGACCTTCGGCCGCAATGCCGACGTCAGCGAACGGGTGCGCATGCCGCGCGAGTCCCTGCGCCAGATTTCCGCCAACTGCATTGATGGCGCCGTGATGTACGCCTCCCTTTTCGAGAATCTGGGCATGCAACCGGAAATCGTGCTGGTTCCTCATCACGCCTACGTTGGCGTGCGCGTGGCGCCAGAATCGGACCAATATCTCTACATTGAAACTGCGCTAACCGGCCGCGCCAGCTTCTACGATGCGGTAAGGGCGGCGGCACTAGGCATGAAGCGCCGTCGGGCACTCCAGGAGGTGCGCATTCCGATTGCGGAGGCGCGCGAAGTCGGCATCTATCCTATGCCCGTTGCCGTACAGACCGCACTCGGCAACACCCAGCCTAGTCTTTCTCCTGCGCCTTGAACAACGTCCAAGTTCACGCTGGAAACCTACACCTCTTCCAGCCCCGAGCAGCGACTTTAGACTATTGACTTCCCCAGCAGTCGGGCTAAAATACCGACCAATTTCCGGCCGAAGGCGCCCTGGGACCCCTCCGGGGATGTCCGGAAGTTATGAGCACGGTTCAACGACGTCCACCAGCCCCCGATCCGAGAATCAGCATGAATCAACAGTGTCGGCATCCACGGGTGCAGATTGTCGCCCGCGAAGAGGACTCGGAATTTGTCGAGTGCCTCGAGTGCGGCGACATCTTTGAGGCCAGTGAATTCAAGGACATGGCCATCGAAGAGCGTAATCCCGCCAACGAAGCCTGAGCGCCCACACTGTCGGTGATCCTGCTGTGGCTACGACGCAGGATAGGTCCGTTTGGCCATCTCCGGTACCCCACCTTAGTAACCGACGTAACCTGCCCACGCCTGTTTTGAATTGTTGTGCCGTGGGCAGTTTGCTAACGTTCTGCCATGGCTGCAAGCCTGCCAAATAGCCGGGTAGCCCTGGTAGTCGATGACTCCATGCTCATCCGGCATACTGTGTGCCGCTTCCTGGAGGAGCGCGGCTTCTCCGTGGAATCGGCCACCAACCCCGTGGAAGCATTAGAGATACTGACCCGGGTGGAGCCGCAAGTGATCATTACCGACATGCAAATGCCCCGCATGTCAGGCAGCGAATTCATCACCGCATTGAAGGCTGATAACCGCACCGCCACGATTCCTATCGTGATTCTGGCGGGGCGGCAGAGCGGTTTCCAGGACAACGAAAAGCGGGCCAACTACGCCATCTTCAAGGACATAGACATCGAGTCCCAGTTGCAGCTTGCGCTCAGCGCGGCGCTAGGGTCGCCAGTAGCTGGCTAGCTAGCTGGCTGCCTGGCTGACTAGCTAATCGGCAGAATAGGCCTGCCTCGGTCCTTAAAGCTACACTACCGACTCAATATGAAATACTTCGCCTTGGTTCTGGCGTTCTCGTCTCTTGCGGCTGCGATTGGTTGCGCCCGGCTGATGTGCAAGGCGCTCGAGCTAGCCCGCTAGTGAGCCAGCCAGCTATCCAGTTACTCCAGCCTCATGCCTGCCTCCGCCGAAAAGTCCGGCGGGGCAAAATCCTGAGCCAGGAATTTGGGATAGGCAGCCGCGGCAATCATGGCCGCATTGTCCGTAGAAAGCGGACGGCTGGGGAAGTAGACGGGCAGACCCGCCTGCGCGGCTTCCTGCTCGAAGGTTTGGCGCAGTTCGTTATTAGCGGCCACCCCGCCGGTCACAAATACCGTAGCCACATCGTACTCACGCGCTGCGTTCAGCGTCCTCTCCACGAGGTCGCGCACCATGGTGCGCTGGAAGGAAGCCACCAAGTCGAGGGTAGTTTGGTCGCAGGCTGCCCGGTAGTCGTCCACGCTCGGTTTCCCGATGCCAGCCAGCATGCGCCGCCGCGCTTCAATTGCCGGCTTCAGGCCATGCTTCTCCACGAAGCGCAGGACGCTGGTCTTGATGCCGCTGTAGGAAAAGTCAAAGCGCGGGTGCTCTTCTTCCGGCTTGCCCCGATCGCGGCGGTCGCGGTGCTTGATTTGCGGCATGGGAAACCTGACCGCCTGCGGGTCGCCGAATTTTGACAGTTTGTCAATTACCGGCCCGCCGGGATAGCCCAGTCCCAGTAACTTGGCCACTTTGTCGAAGGCTTCGCCGGCTGCGTCATCGCGGGTGTGGCCGATGTTCTGGTAGGTCCAGCCGCGCTCGCGTTCCTCGGCAAGGTACAGGTGGGTGTGCCCGCCGGAAACCACCAGCGCCAGCACGGGAAAGCGCAGCTCGCGGTTGCCTTTCTGCTTTTCTTCCAGCAGAACAGCGTGGATATGTCCCTCCAGGTGATTGACCGCAATCAGCGGCTTATCAAGCGCGAAAGCCAGCGCTTTGGCGTAGCTGATGCCGACCAGCAGCGCCCCGGGCAGGCCGGGACCCTGGGTGACGGCCAGCGCGTCCACGGTTTCATAATTCTTTTTGGCGTCCTCCAGCGCCTTGCGCACCACGGGCACGATGGCCCGCAGGTGCTCGCGCGAAGCCAACTCTGGCACTACGCCGCCGTATTGCGCGTGCGTGGCAATTTGCGAGAACACTACATTGGAGACGACCTGCTCGCCAGAGCGCACCACTGCCGCGGCGGTCTCATCGCAGGAACTCTCAATGCCGAGGATGTAGGCATCGGGCATATGTATATATTATTAGTCGCCGGCTGGGACTGCCGGGGAGCCGCCATGAGCAATGTTGTGAACCCGCAAGTTCTCTTTGTTGCCGGTTTCGGGCCCGTCGTTCGTGATCACGCGGCAAGCCAAGAACTTTATCGCAAGGCCTTGGGCATTCCTTTTAAGGAGGACGAAGGAGGCTATCTTCATACCGACGCTCTAGCCGGAGTGAAGCATTTCGCCCTGTGGCCGCTTTCTCAGGCGGCACAGTCGTGCTTTGGCAAGGAATCCTGGCCAGATGAAATTCCGGCACCACAAGCGTGGATTGAGTTTGATGTTGATAGCGTCGAAAAGATGACCGCGGAACTGGAGTCGCGGGGCTATCGCCTGCTAATCAAGGACAAGAAAGAACCGTGGGGCCAGATTGTCACTCGCTTAATTGGACCAGAAGGGCTGTTGGTCGGCATTACCTTCACTCCACAGATGCGTGGAGGAAGATGAGCTAAATCCTATCGGAACGCAAGTGTTCGCCCTCAAGCGCCTGTATCCCGCCAGGGGCCCGGCTTGCCAGAACAGATCTCACCCCGCAGATCGATTTGAATTGAAGGATAGCTATGGCACGCGTAACGCTGATGCTCATCGCGGTTATCATTGCCGTGGAAACGGTGGGCTGTTCTCGCCGCGATGCAGAAACAATCACACAAGGCGAACTGGTCCAAAGAACCCAGGAAATCTTTGACGCCGCCGGAACCAGCAACCGGGCGCCTTTCGAGAAGTACTTTGCCTCTGACTGCATGGTCTTCGATGAAAAGGGACGCAGCATGGATAAAAAGGCATTTGTGGCCGACCAGACTCCTCTGCCGCCGGGATATTCAGGGGCTATCAAGTTGGTTAACCCGCAGAGCAGGATCCTTCCCGATGCCGCCATCCTGAGTTACGACCTGAACGAAACGGAAACCATCTTCGGCCAGAACATGTGGGCCCGGTATCACGCCACTGACACCTGGGTGCGGCGGCACGGGCAATGGCAGATTGTCGCCGAACAAGTGCTCCGCTACTACGAAGATCCGGGGGCGGGAAAGCCAGAGGTGAAGAAGTATCCCGACTATGCGGGGACCTACGAGCTGACGCCGGGAATAACGCTCAAAGTTTCGGCTGAAGGCCAGGACCTGTATTCGCAGCGCTCCGGAAGAGCCAGGGAACTGCTCGTCCCGGAGGCGCCAGACATCTTTTTCCGCAAGGGCGTCGAGGGCCGTCGGTTGTTTCGACGCAATGACCGCGACAAAGTGGACGCCTTGATTGACCGGCGCAATAACGAAGACGTGGTGTGGAGAAAGATAAAATAGCTTTTTATGTCACTTTCAGCTTCCCTGGCTGCTTGGCGTGTCAGCCAGCTAGATAGTGAGAAAGCCAGTCAGCTGCAATGTCCCGTGCTGCCGCCATCGAAATTGTGCGCGCCTTGCGCCACGCCGGCCACCAGGCCTATCTGGCCGGGGGATGTGTGCGCGACCTGGTGCTGGGCCGTGAACCAGCCGATTTCGACGTCGCCACCGATGCTACGCCCGACCTGGTGATGCGCGCCTTCCCGAGCAGCTACGCCGTGGGCGCGCAGTTTGGAGTGGTACTTATTCCGGCAGACGGAGAGTCTTCCACCATCGAAGTTGCCACCTTCCGAAGCGACATTGGCTACAGTGATGGCCGCCATCCTGACCAGGTGCGCTACACGACGAGTGCGCAGGAGGATGTGCAGCGGCGCGATTTCACAATTAACGGCCTGCTCTACGACCCCATTGAAGACAAAGTGCTGGACTATGTGGGCGGCCAGGCCGACATCCGCGACGGCGTGGTCCAGACCATCGGCGACCCCGAGCAGCGCTTCAGCGAAGACAAGCTGCGCATGCTGCGTGCGGTGCGCTTTGCGGCGCGCTTCGGCTACACCATCGAACCGGGGACGTTTTCCGCCATCCAGCGATTGGCGACGCAAGTCCGCCAGGTAAGCTGCGAACGGATCCGCGAGGAGCTGACCAAAATGTTGACCGAAGGCCGGGCACGTCGTGCCTTCGAGTTGCTGGACGAAAGCGGTCTACTGAGAGCGGTACTGCCGGAAATCTCCGCCATGAAAGGCGTGGAACAGCCGCCGCAATTCCATCCCGAAGGCGATGTCTGGGTACACACTCTGCTTCTGCTGGAGCAGTTGCCCCACCCTTGTCCGAAAACACTGGCCTGGGGCGCTCTGTTGCATGATGTGGGCAAGCCGCCAACTTTCCGGGTGGCGCCTGACCGCATTCGCTTCGACGAGCACGTTTCGGTGGGCGTTCGCATGGCCGAGGAAATCTGCTGCCGCCTGCGCTTTTCCAACGACGACACCGGGCAGATTGCCGCACTAGTGGCCAATCACATGCGCTTTGCCGACGCACTGAAGATGAAGGAGTCCACGCTGAAACGATTCCTGCGCTTGCCGCGCTTCCCCGAGCATTTGGAACTGCACCGCATTGATTGCCTCTCCAGTCACGGCGACCTGACTCTCTATAACTTTGTGAAGCAGCGCTTCGAGTTCACACCCGCCGACCAGGTGCGGCCGCGTCCGCTGCTCACCGGGCACGATCTGATCCGCGCCGGCTATAAGCCGGGACCGGAGTTCAAGGAGATACTCGCTGCAGTGGAAGATGCGCAACTGGAAGGAAAGCTGGAAAACCGCGAGCAGGCTATGGAGTTTGTGCGGCGGGAATTTCCGGGAAGAGCAGACGGCTAAGGTGGCTCCGGGACCCGGGCGGAGATTTGTAAAGTATGCTAAGCCTGTTCGCGCTAACCATCAACACTGCGAGAAAATCGGTTTTCCGCTCACCTCATTTCTAGCACAACAAAGCGGGCGGGTTGCGCAGCCAAATTCTTGAATGTGCCCATAGTCGTGGAAAGCCATTTTACCTCTCCCTTGGAGAGTTGGAGGTCTCTGGTGCCGCCATTTTCCTCGCCGTAGGAGATGCTGAGGTCGGTCATTGCGACGAGCAAGGCCCCGTTGCCAACTGGCCGGAGTGCCTTCGCGTCACCCCCTAGTAGCTGCACGTTCATAATTTCAACGGAAGTCTTTGTGAGAGTTGTGAGGTACGAGGCGTGGGAGTCAACACCAGGCCCGAGCGTCTGGGAGAGAGGATTGAGCGAGGGATCACGCCATTGATTCCGGCTGTCATCTTCCTGCATGATTTCCACGATTAGTGCGCTGTAGGATTCGATGCGGGGGTTCCGAAGCGTCACGCGATTCACTGGATAAAGGAACGAGACGATATAGCCGTCGGGATCTTCGTAAGGCGCTCTTCCAGACGCAGTTCCACCCCACGCCTGTTCGACCGTGCCGCCCAGCGTCATTCGCACCCAATCGTGCTCATGGACGACCGGTTTGGTCTCCTCAAGGCGACCAAGGTTCACGATGTAGGCACGGCAATATTCGTTGCTGAAGATCCGCGAATAGTGCGGCTCTTCATCCATCGTGAGGGCCCGCTGCTGTGCAACAGCTGGTGCCACGGCGCAAACGGCGAGTACTAAAAGGGAAACCGACAATCTATTCATCGCGCTTCTACCCCACCTCACGAGCGTGTTTGGCGAATACGATGATGAGCAGTGTGTCCACGATTATCTAGTGACTTTGGTAACTCCACATGACGGGGCAGATTTGAGGGTATTAAACGATGATTGGTGTGAAATCGCCATCTCACTTTTCATTGTTTCACCGCTAGGAAAAGACCGTTCTTACCAGCACACTATTCAGGAGCCAAATGCCAAGCGTTAATTTCCAGACGCTGCTTCACGGTGTAAACGTGCGGTAATATGCCAGCCCG
>DATFDP010000183.1:0-2921 GCA_035252015.1 Terriglobales bacterium | reverse complement strand
CTGCTTGACCTGGTGGTGGCCAACTATGTGCAGTGGTCGGAGAAGGGCGACCTGTATTGCACCCTGGACGGCAGCCACAAGTCGTATTGCACGCCGGAATCCTACAAAGGCGCGTCGCTGCGTCTGTGGCACAACCTGGGCCACGGCAAGTTTGAAGACGTTACGCAGAAAGCGGGCCTCTACGACGCAACTTCCAAGAGCCTGGGCATCGCTACCCTTGATTACAACGGCGATGGCTGGCCCGATATTCTGGTCTCCAACGACACCCAGCCCAACAAGCTTTATGTGAACCAGCACAACGGCACCTTTGCCGAGCAGGGCATGCCGGCGGGCATTGCCTTCAGCGAGGATGGCGTGGCGCGCGCGGGCATGGGCGTGGACACTGCCGATTATGACCACACCGGGCGCCCCAGCATCCTGATCACAAATTTCGCCAATCAGATGGTGTCGCTCTATCACAATGAGGGCAACGGGCTGTTCGTGGACGAAGCGCCGCGCTCCTCAATTGGCCGCGACAGCCTCCTGACCCTGGGCTTTGGCTGTTTCTTTTTCGATTACGACCTGGACGGCTGGCCGGACATTTTCGTCGCCGATGGGCATATCGAGAATCAAATCGAAAAGGTGCAGAAGACGGTGAAGTTCGCCGAGCCGCCGCACCTGTTCCAGAACCTGGGAGGAGGGAAATTCCAGGAAGTCACCGAGGCCATGGGCGCCGCCTTCGCCAGCCCAAAAGTGGCGCGGGGCGCGGCTTACGCCGATATTGATAACGACGGCGACCTGGACATTCTGCTCACCACCAACGCCGGACGCGCTTATCTTTTCCGCAACGATGGCGAGACCAACAACAGCCTGCGCATCAAGCTGGTGGGCACCAAGTCCAACCGCGATGGCATTGGCACGGTGGCGCACGCTACCATTGCCGGCATGAAGGAGGACCAGATGCTGCGCAGTGGCTCCAGCTACCTCTCCCAAAGCGAGCTGGTGCTGACCTTTGGCTTAGGCCAGCATGACAAAGCGGACACAGTTGAAATTAACTGGCCGAGCGGGAAGGTGGATAAGCTCAGCAATGTGGCGGGCGGGCAGGCCGTCACTATCCAGGAAGGGCACGGCATTATCGCCAGCCGCAAATTCGCCAGGCACGCGGAATAGAATTAGACTTCCTGCACCACATGCGCTCATTATTTCTTCCCCGAAATGCGGTGTTTTTCGTGCTGGTTGGGCTGGGTATTGGCCTGTTCGCCATCCAAAGCAAGCCTTCTGCTTCTTCCGCGGCCCAGGCAAATCGCCTGAACAATCTGGGCGTCGGCTACATGAACCAGCAGGCGTTCAAGAAGGCTTTGGGCTATTTTCAGCAGGCGCGGGCGGCTGATCCTTCGTTGTTGGCGGCGAAAGTCAATGAGGGAATTGCGCTGCTCAATCTGCAGCAAACTGAGCCTGCCAGGCAAATCCTGCTGGAGGTGGTGAAGGCCGATCCCCGCGACGCGCGCGCCTGGTACAACCTGGGCCTGCTTTACCGCGGCGACAATCAGCCCAAGGAGGCGCTGGATGCCTTCCAGCATGCCGCCGAACTTGAGCCCAAGGACGCCGACAGCCACTATTTCCTGGGCACGGTGCACATGCAGATGCAGCAGTTTCCGCAGGCCATCCAGGAATTTCAGAAGACGCTGCAGTTGGATGCGTACCACGCATCGGCCGAGTTCGGCTTGGCGCGCGCTTATCAGCAGTCGGGCAACATGGCGGAGGCGCGGGTGCGCCTGGCCAAATTTCAGCAGATCACCAGGTCGAAGCTGGGCGCGGCCATGAGCGTGGCTTATGGCGACCAGGGTCCGCTTTCGCTGGCGGAGAGTTCGTCGGCGACGGTGGAAGCAGTGCCGGCGCAAATTCCGGTGCAGTTTGTGGATGTGACAAAAGAGGCAGGATTGGCCGTTCTGCCGCCGATGCCGTCAGCTAAGCCGTCGAGCTCTGCCGAATCAGCAGGGCCAGGCGCATGCTTGCTCGACTACGACGGTGACGGCAAGATTGACATTTTTATCGCTAGCGGCGGCAAGCAGGGCGGTATGGCGCTGTACCACAACCTCGGGGAAGGGAAGTTTGTCGACGTTACTCAAGAAGTGGGGCTCGATCCCAAAGCACCGGCCATCAGTTGCGCTGCCGGCGATTACGACAATGATGGCTTCACCGATCTAGCGGTCGGTTTCAACGGGCGCATTGCGCTTTATCACAACGAGAAGGGCGCGAAGTTCACTGATGTGACGCAGGCGGCGGGCATTCACACTGATGGAGAGCCGATGGGCATGACCTTTATTGATTATGACCACGATGGCGACCTTGATTTGTATATTACCCGGGGACCGCTGGTTGCCGCCGCCACCGACGCTGACCTGAAAACCGTGCGCCTGCGTCGTTCCGTCCTCTGGCGCAATAACGGTAACAGCACCTTCACGGATGTGAGCGATTCGACCGGCTTAGCTGGAGCAGGTTCAAGCATGGGAGCCGTGGGCACGGACTTCAACAATGATCGAGCCATTGACCTGGTCGTGCCCGGATTCCAAACCACAATTTATGCCAACCCCAGAGAAGGTCAATTTGCTGCTCTACAATCTTGGCAAAGCGCCATGCCTCATCCCTCCGTTGGGGTGGCCGCATTTGACTTCGACAAAGATGGCTGGATGGACTTGGCCTTCACCCACTGGTCTGCACCTGGTCTGACGTTGTGGCGCAATCTGCAGGGGGAGAAGTTTGAGCAAGTTGCGCTGCCCCGACTCGACTGGGTCACGGCCTGGGGAGTCGCCGCGCTGGACTACGATAATGACGGCTGGATTGACTTGGCTGCCGTCGGCGAAACCAAAGATGGGCGCGGCGAGGTGCGTCTTTTCCGGAATGAAGGACCCAAGGGATTCCGGGATGTGAGCCCGGAGGTC
>DATFDP010000182.1:0-7890 GCA_035252015.1 Terriglobales bacterium | reverse complement strand
TTCGCCGCGCCCGCGCCTATCGCATCACCGACGCCGGCCAACTCGCATTGCACCAGGCCGGCATGGCTGGCTCATCAGCGCGCTCGCGCAAGGCGCCGCTGGAGCAGATGCTCGAATTTCGCGTGCTTGATTACCTGGCGGATAGGGAGAACGTTCGCGAGCCGGCGCTGAAATCCGCGACCCATGCTGATGCCAAAATTCTTGCCGCCCTGGCGCGCAAGAAGTGGATCACCCGTGAAGATCAATCGTCCGCCGGCGAAGCGCGCCGGATGGTGAAGATAGCGGTACTGCGAAGCCCAGAGGCCGGCGATCGCGAGGCTCCTTCGCTTCGCTCAGGATTTCGGCTGGCGGCTCCCGCTTCGCTCACGCCGCCAAAACGCCTCAACTTCGACTCGTCCTCTGCCTCGCCCCGCTCGGCCGAAGATTCGCTCAGGACGACAGGAGGAGGGAGTGTTGCACGGGACGAAAACACAAGCCCTCTCGAGTCGCTCGGAATAACAGATTATGCTGCACCTCCGCAACTTCCCAGTCCGCAGGGCGAAACAGCTTTTAGCCCAGGGCGTCAGCCCTGGGTAGACTCCCTAAGAGGCAGCCTGAGCCCCGCAGGGGCGGCACCGAAACCAAAACTCAACGCCAACCAGCAAAAAATCCTGGACACGCTCGCGCAATCGGGCGGGCGCATGCGGGTTGAAGAATTGCGCGAACTGCCCGTCCCGCACACAACGCTGCAAACTCTGGTCAAACGCGACCTGGTTGAAATCATTGAGGAGCCTGCTGATTTCGCCGTCTCCACCATCAAGCCCCGGCCCTCGCCCTTTGAATTCCAGTTCACCTCCGCGCAACAGACGGCGCTGGATCAGATCCGCGCCGCGGTTGCTTCCACCAGATATGCCGGCTTTCTCCTGCACGGCGTAACCGGCTCGGGCAAAACCGCTGTCTACCTCACCGCCATGCATGCGGTTTTGCAGGCGGGCCGCTCCGCCATCCTGCTCGTGCCGGAAATCGGACTCACCCCCGCCGTGGCGGCCGACCTGCACCAGATTTTCGGCGACCAAGTGGCCATCCTGCACTCCGGTCTCAGCGACCGCGAGCGGGCCGAACAATGGCACCGCATTCGCCGCGGCGACGCGCGCATGGTGGTGGGCACGCGCTCGGCCGTATTCGCCCCTGTCTCCGACGTGGCGCTCATTATTGTGGACGAGGAGCAGGACGGCTCCTACAAGCAGGAGGAAACGCCGCGCTATCACGCCCGCGACGTGGCCGTCATGCGGGCGCGCATGAGCGGAGCCACGGTCGTCCTGGGCTCGGCCACGCCGTCGCTGGAATCCTACTTCAACGCGCAAAAAGGCAAGTACGCCCTGCTCGAACTGCCCGATCGCGTAGAGCAGCGACCGCTGCCCGAAGTCGAAATTCTGGATATGAAACAGGAGTTCCGCGAAACCGGCCACGAGCAGGTAATCTCGCGCCGGCTGGCGGCGGAAATCGGCGAGCGCCTCGCCCGTCGCGAGCAGGTGATGGTGCTGCTCAATCGGCGCGGCTATGCTCCGGTGGTGCTCTGCCGCGCCTGCGGCCACACCGCGCAATGCGCCAACTGCGCCATCGCGCTCACCCATCACAAGCGCGAACACCGGCTGCAATGCCACTATTGCGGCTACTTGCAGGCCGTGCCTAAAGTCTGCGAGGAGTGCGGCAGCGAGTACGTGTACTTCGTCGGAACCGGCTCAGAGAAGCTGGAAGAACTGCTGCACGGCATGTTTCCTCAGGCGCTCATCGGGCGACTGGACCGCGACACCGTGCGCGGGCGCCACGACTTCGAGCGCATGCTCAACCAATTAAGCGCGGGCGAGCTCGATATTCTGGTGGGCACGCAGATGATCGCCAAGGGTCATGACGTCCACGGCGTGACCCTTGTGGGCGTGGTGGGCGCCGACATTGCGCTGGGCTTGCCTGATTTCCGCACCGCCGAGCGGACATTTCAGTTGCTGACCCAGGTTGCGGGCCGTGCTGGGCGCGGTGAGAGCCCCGGGAAGGTCGTGCTGCAGACCTGTTTCCCTGAGCATTATGCCGTGCAGTTTGCTGCCGCCCATGATTTTCGCGGCTTCTACGACAAGGAACTGCGCTATCGCAGCTGGATGCATTACCCGCCATTCAATGCCGTGGCGAACGTGCTGCTGCGCGCCGAAAAGCTGGATGACATACTGAAGTTCTCCGGCCTGCTCGGGCGCTGGTTTGAAAACACATCGCATGTGGGAATTCGCGTACTGGGCCCCTCCGCCGCCCCCATAACACGCCTGAAGCGGGATTACCGCTATCATTTCCTGCTGAAATCAGCCAGTCGGGAAAAACTCAACACCCTCCTGCGCTCCATGCTGGCCTACGCCGCCGGACAGAAGATTCCGCGCAGCAATCTGATTGTGGATGTGGATGCGGTGTGGCTGATGTAGAAGCAGTGGCCAGTTCCCAGTTCCCAGTTAGAGGTGAACTCCGGTGGGTTGAATGCTGATTGCGCAGCGCAGCCAACTGACAACTGACAATTGACAACTCGTCAATCGAAAATCATCAATCGTCAATCTCTCAGTGCCCCGTCCACGCCACGCCGGCTAGGCGGAAAGGTGCGGGCACGATCGTCAGGACCAGCATGATTAAGGCAAACACTGCCAGCAGCTTGCGTTTGCGGTCCAAACCTGGCCAGGGACTCACTCGAGGATGACGCAGGCCGCTGAGGAACAGCAGGACCGCCCACACCCACCACCCCGGCCACTGCCCAAAGTAGCCGAGGAGAATCAGGCCGACCAGGCTTAGCGCAGACACCCAGCGGTGCGCCTTTGGCCACAGGGAGAACACAATATGCCCGCCATCCAACTGGCCGCCAGGCAATAAGTTGAGAGCGGTGGCGAACATTCCTACCCAGGCAGCGATCGCTACAGGGTGCAGATGCATGTGATCTAAAGGTACCCGCGAGTAGGGCCCTAGCCAGTGGGCAAAATGGAAAATGAGCGGGTAACCCAGCAAAATGTCGGACGCGGGCATGCCTGGCGCTATCGGCCGGGAAAGAAAAATGGCACAGAGAAGCGCAACGACCGAAAGCACAAAGCCAGCAATCGGCCCGGCAATGCCAATGTCAAACAGGTCAGAGCGCGTGCGGATGGGCGAGCGGATCAGAATGAACGCGCCCATAGTGCCGATGAGTGTCGGGGCAGGAATGAAAAACGGCAGGGTGGCATAAACCCCATACTTGAGGCAGTAGTAGTAGTGGCCCATCTCGTGGGCCAGCAGGATGACTAGAAGCGCGCCTGCAAAAGGAATGCCCAGCAGCAATCGCGTTGGATTCTGCAGCACCCACCCCAACTGGAAGAAAGGCAGGTACTCGTTCCCCGCAGCCAGAAGTGGCTGATTTTGCAGGAAGTTGTATTCCATCCGCGCCCCCACCACCAGCGTGGTGAACACCGTGGCCAGCAGCAGCAGGGCATGCAGCCAGTAGCGGCGCCGAGGCCGCGGCACTACGAAAACTTCGACCGGCGCCGGAAGTTCGTACGTGGAAGGAGTTGGGGAAAGAGGCTCAGACATCAGGGCTTAGGAGATTGTATCAAGAGGGAGGCCGACGGAGAGTAGCTTGCCAACGAAGTAGCCGCCAGCACTCAGCAGTCAGCATTCAGCCCGTCAACGCAAGCCTTTAGCAAGTACTTAGCATGAGCCGGTGCACAGTTTTTGCCGAACGAAGGGAATCGTGACCGGCTAAGTGCAAATTACTAATTGTTAACTGCTCGTTTTTCGGCTCAATGCTGATGACTGATTGCTGAATGCTGGCTTTCAGTCAATGGACTGCAATTCCTTGCCCGGCTTGAAGCGCACCGCCTTTCCGGGAGGAATGCTTACCTCGGCGCCGGTACGCGGGTTGCGCCCGATGCCGGTTTTGCGCGGGCGCACGTTGAAGACGCCAAACCCCCGCAGCTCAATGCGATCGCCTTTGGCCAACGACTTCTTCATGCTCTCAAAGACGGTCTCCACCGCCAATTCTGCCTTGGTTTTGGTGATGCCCGTCTTGTTAACCACTTCGTTGATGATGTCGAGTTTGATCACAAATCGCTCCGCCGGGGCTCATCCCCGCAACGTTTTGGCTAAAGGTGGCGCTAAGCTGCAGATACTAAAGGTCATCGTAGATGTTGTCAACGCTCCATTTCAGCCCGGGAGATGATCCTCTGGGTGCGGGGTAGGGGCGCTCCTCCGCCCCAGCAGGAACTCAATGCTTACTGCTACCTGGCCATATCCCGATGCACCACCTTCAGCCGGTAACCTGCCTTGCGCAGGCGCTTGGCTACGTCCTCGGCGATCATCACCGAGCGGTGTTGACCACCGGTGCAGCCAAAGCCGATGGTCAGGTAGCTTTTCCCTTCCCGCAAGTAGTGGGGCAGCAGGTAGATAAGCAAATCAGAGATGCGCTTGATGAATTCCTGCGTCTGGGGAAAAGAGCGGATGTACTTGGCTACCTTGGGATGGCGCCCGCTATAGGGGCGGAATTCGGGCACAAAATGCGGGTTGGGCAGGAAGCGGACGTCAAACACCAGATCGGCGTCCTCGGGCACCCCCTGCTTGTAGCCAAAGCTGACGCAGGAAACCAGGATGTTCTTGCCCGTGGAATCCGGCTGGAAGCGCTGCATGATGTGCGCTCGCAGCTCGTGCACGTTGAACTTGGAGGTATCGAGCACCAGGTCGGCAATGCGCCGGATGGGCTGCAGGCGCCTGCGCTCGGCTTGCAGCGCGGCCTTGACCGGCTCATCCGCGCCCAGGGGGTGCGGCCGACGGGTTTCGCTATAGCGGCGCAGCAGCACTGCGTCATCGGCTTCCAGAAAGATTATGGTGGTGGGCAGCACCTGCCGCACCGATTTCAGAATGACCGGCAGCTTGTCCAGCCCTTCGCCTTCGCGCACATCCACCACGATGGCGGTACGCTCGATGTCCACGGAATGCCGCGCCAACTCGGCAAAGCGAGGAATGAGATCTACCGGCAGGTTGTCAACGCAATAGAAACCCAGGTCTTCAAAGGTGTTGATGACCGTCTTCTTGCCCGAGCCACTCATGCCGCTGATGATCACCAGCTGGCGGAGTTCGCCCCGGTGGCCATTGCGCGAAGCTGCCTGGCCCGCGCTTCGCTTCAATTTTCGTGCGGTGACTGCCATCCTGCTAAGGCGATGTTAGCAGCAAACGACCAGCAAAGACCACAACCGTTATCTACGGGTAACTTAACCGCACTTGGCTGCAAATTCCTCCCCCGTCAGACGGTAAAGCACGTGCCGGCGCTCGGCGTGAGCGATATCTTTTTCATAGCGGAACCCGAGCTTCTGCAGGATCCGGATGGAAGCGACATTGGAGGGAAGGGCGAAACCCACCATATTTGGTAGGCCGAGCCGGACAAATGCCATTTCCACCAGCGCCCGTACGATCTCGCTGGCCAGGCCCTTGTTCCAGAAGGGCGCCAGCAGGGCACAGCCCACCTCGACCTCCATCTGCCCGTCCAGTTCCATGCGGCGCAGCGCCGCCCGGCCCACAAACTGCTGATCGCGACCATAGAGCAGCCACATGCCAAATCCGTTCTTTTGCCAGTGGTCCAGAAAGCGTTGCACGTAGTCGCGGGTCTGCTCCTCTGTGCGAACGCCGCCCAGGCTCGCCATGGTGACCGCATCCTGATGCATGGTTAGCAACAAGGCAAGATGCTCCGGCCGCAAACGATAGGCGCGCAGGCGCTCGGTTTCAAAGTGCTCCGGCGCGGTGGGCATGTGCGGCGAAGGACCCATGTTCTGATTATAGAATCGCTAACCAGGTAATCCCGACCCCCGAAACTTAGCCCCGTTCAGGCGGCCCCGGCCGGCTCGTGCGGGATGGTGAGAACTGACGGAGCAAGAGTCAGAAATAGGTTGTTGAAAGATTCCGCGAGTGTGGGGTGCGCGAATATTCCCTCGCGCAGCGCAGTGTATGGCAACTGACCCATCATCGCCACCTCGAGCACTGCCATGAGTTCTCCGCCTTCGATGCCCAACACCGCCGCACCCAGAATCTGTTTGCTTCGCGCGTCCACTATCGCCTTCATGAATCCTCGCGTTTCGTCCACTTCAAGCGCCCGAGCCACGGAACTCATCGACATTTTCGCCACCTCCACGTTGAGGCCTTTAGCCAGGGCCTGGGCTTCGGTCAGGCCAATCCGGCCAAGCTGAGGGTCAAGAAACACCGTATACGGCACAAGTCGTCCGTCCGTGCTGGCATTCGCGCCTTCAAGGAGATTGGCACGGATGATGCGGTAATCGTCGTACGAAATGTGGGTGAAAGCAGGTCCGCCTTTCACGTCACCCAAAGCGTAAATTCCCGGAACGCTGGTTTGCAGGCGACTGTCAGTCTTAATAAAGCCGCGCCCATCCGTGGCTATCCCGGCAGCGCGCAGGTTCAGTGATTCGGTATTGGGCACACGCCCCGCAGCCAGCAGAAGGTGGGAGCCCGTGAGAGTCCGCTCGCCCCGGCGGGTGCGCACCGTAAGGCTGATAACTTCTGCATTGCGCGACGCACGAACCGTCTTTGCGTCCAGCACCAGTTCGATGCCATCCTCGGCAAGTACTCTGGCGATTTCTTCGGTGACGTCGGCGTCTTCGCGCGTCAGCAGTTGCGGGTGAGAGTGGACAATGCTCACCTTGCTGCCAAAACGGCGGAACATCTGTCCGAATTCCAGGCCGACGTAGCCGCCTCCGATGACCAGCAGGTGGTCGGGAACTGTGTCCAGTTCCATGATGGAAACGTTATCCAGGGTAGGAACCGAATCCAGGCCGGGGATCTCAGGCCGCCCGGCCCGCGCCCCGGTATTGATGAAGATGCTGGTGGCGGTGAGTTGGCGGGAACCACCTGCATTCAGCTGTACCTCCACGGAGTTCGGCTCCAGAAATCGAGCCGAGCCAAAAATCAGTTCCAGCCCGTTGGCCTGTTCCAGGCGGCGTTGGCTGCCACCGCGGAAGCTCTCAACTATGGCCCGCTTGCGGTCGCGTACCTTGGCCTGATTCACGGAGACGGGGCCTGTGTTCACGCCATAATCGGCGGCGCGGCGCGCGAGATAGGCGACGCGGGCGCTCGCCACCATCGTCTTGGTGGGCGTACAGCCCTCGTTAATGCAGGTTCCGCCTACGTGCTGGCGCTCGATCAGCGCGGTTTTGCGTCCAGCTTCGGCAAGAGCCAGGGATAGCGGAGTGCCCGCCTGTCCTGAACCAATCACGATGGCATCGAAGCGCTCCACGCGGCCTCCTTGCGACTACGTCTAGTTCAGTGGACGGTCATGGATTGCGGAGAGGTTTGCGAACTGCGCCTTGCTGGAAGAGTTTTACACCGCATCTCCGGCCATGTCCAACGCCTACACGGGAGGATCACGCCGAATCTAAGGAAAGGCAGGGTTTAGATTATCCTGCAACTCGGGAAAAGTCAGTCAGGCCCAGATCACAAACGTCCTGTCACTGCAGCGCAAACACCGCGTGGCCAACAACAATTCCATTGATGCTGATGTTTACGCGGTACGTCCCAATATTCAATGAAGATAATGAAAGGTTGTAAACATACTGGCAGGCAGTCGGGTCAATTCGGAAGTTGGAGCCGGTGTCAGCAGCCATTGAGTATGTGCTTTCATCGACAGAAGTCGACGTCCCATTGGCGGTTCTGATGACCGAAATCGTGGCGGGTGGTAAGGCGCAGGTCGGAACATTGTTTCCAGAAAGGGTGAACTTCACGGGAATCACTCCTCGTTTGGCTGAGAAGACGCTACTACCGTCCGCATTAATGGGCTGCTGCACCAAGGCCTGATATACCGAGGGTGTGGTATTAATCAGCACGCCCACTGACGCTGCCGCACCATTTGGACAATTG
>DATFDP010000181.1:0-3991 GCA_035252015.1 Terriglobales bacterium | reverse complement strand
GACCGGCAATGGCGTCTCGTAATAAGGAGGAATTTGGGAATTGGGGTTCGTAACCGAACAAACCGGGCGGTTGGGTAAGGCGCAGTTTCCGTCGGCGCAATATGGAGCTGCGTTTTGCTTGAGAGTGATGCGCACCCATTTAAAAGGTGTCGCCGCGGCGGTGCCGGTGTTGGGGTCGAAGCTGTTCACGCTTAGGTACCAGGCATTCCCGGCGGGCGCAGCCTGGGCGCAGGGTACGGTGGGCGCCGTCGCTACCAGGCCCAGCCCGGTGAAGTTTTCATGGCACAATTCATCGTCGAAGTAAGGCGTGTTGGGAGTCCAGGGCTGCACTGGATCGGCGGCGCCACTGGAATTGACGATGTAGACTACCGAACCGGTCCCCGCAGCTGGCGCGGTGGTAGGCAACACCCAGCCGTTCGGGAAATTGTTCGAGGTGATATCGTACTGGGCATTGTTCTGGTAGGCGCCGACGCACCCGGGGCAGGGAGCATAGCGCATCCGGTCGCGCGCTTCTTCCAGGCCCGCCTTGGAGGCATAATACGCGGTTTGCTCCCCGCGGAAATTGCTGTCAATCCCGGTTTCGGTCGTGGTCATGTACATCAGGCCCAGGCCTATGGCGGTGAGCAGCATCAAAGCAAACAGCACCACGATTAAAGCCATCCCGCGTTCGCGTTTTGATTGACCCGTCATACTTTTTCCCCAATCCTAATTCTGAAGATTGATCAGCTTGACCATGGCGCGCATGGAGACGCCCGACCGCAGATGCGTCTGCAAATCCTGCTTTGACGAAAGCAGGTTCAGGGCTACGCTCATCATGCGTACGTTCAAGCCCTGGGCTACATTGATTCCGGTATTCAGATTGGCCCCCTGCAGATCATTGGGAACCACTACGGCGTTGCCGTTCTGGTCATAAAAAGTGAACACCGCAGGCTGCTTGTAGGAGGCATAGAGAACGTCGTTCGCCACCTGGATGCCATTGAAAGGCGTGGTTCCGTCTATGGCATAGGGATTGAGCCCGCCGGTGCTGTTGATCACATTCTGCAGCTGCGTGTTGTAATTGATGTTTTGCGCAGATGGAGCCGTGCCTTGGAATTTCTGAACCGCGCTGCGCATCATGGTGCAGGGGCAGTTACCGTCGGCTAAGGGCTGCAGAGTGTAACGGATGCTCTGCACGTTACCGCTGTCGTCAATGTCGCCTTCAAACCAGATATCCGTCGCGGAGACGGCCACCAGGCCGGCGGCAACATACGCGTTGTTCAGAGCGGGTGCCGGGAGCGCGCCGGGGTTGTACATCTTCAGGCCGGGATAGCCGGAACTGTGCAGGTCGCGCACGATCTGGTCGAGGAATTCCCGCGATTCCTGCGTGGTGTTAACCCGGTTTTCCTCCAGGCGGTACTTCTTCATGCCGTCCATGATGGTGTTGAAGATCGCTCCCAGCACCAGGCTGAGCACCGCCACCACGATCAGCATTTCTATCAGCGAAAAGCCTCGTTGCCCTTTTTGCAAGTGATGGCTCATGGTTTCCCCTAGTTCTCTGCCACCGCGACGGTGCCACTCAAGGTGACCGGCAGAATGTAAGAATTCGCGGCTGTGGTGCCAATCGGCTTAGCGGAAACGCGCACCAGGCGGGTGTAAACCGTTGGGCCGGCAGTGTTCATGTCCAGCACGTTCCAGCGCACGTCAAACTGTGAGGTTTGGCCGTTGGCCCGGCACACGTTGTAGACCATGCTGTAGTTGTTGCCTGGCGCTGCCTGGGAAAAATCAATGCCGCCGTTCGCCGTCACAGCTGCGCCCGCTCCGGGGGCCCCTCCACCGATAGTGTTGATGACAAAATTGTTGCCCAGACAATCGGTCAGGCTGATGTTGGCCACATTGTTCGTGCCCGCCAGAACGATCTGTTCCAGCACGCTCTGCCCCAGCAGCGTAGCCGTGGTGTCGCGCTGGCTGCGGCTATTATTGGCCATGGCGGCAACAAACAAGCCGATCACCGCCGTTAGCCCCACCGCCCCGATGCTGAGCGCGATGAGCAACTCGATCAGGGTCATGCCCGACCGTTGATCCTTGCGCGTAACTGACGCCGTTTCTGATTTCATTGCTCTCCCCAATTTGCGCCGCCGCTGTTCAGCCACTCACTCACCAGGCCTGTCGGCGTAATTGATATGGCCGCGTAAGTTGGGCTGTTTCCGCCCACATAAACGAACTTGTAAAGAAATCCGGTGGGATTGCCGTTGACCAACTCATCGCACCTCGTGCCGACCGGTTCATTGGTGGGCACAGGTCCTATGCAGGGCAGCCCACGGTCGTTGTAGGACACAAATGCTGTCGGCCCTTGGGGTTGGTAATTAAGTCCGGTGAACCCTTGCGGGCAGTTCCCCGTTCCTACCGGCCCACAGGTGATCTGATTGGGCGAGGGCCCGCTGCCGTCCGTCACCAGCGAAACATTTTTCGCCATTGCCACTTGCGGTTCCGTTCCCCCGCATGTGCCGTCGTAGTTGGTATCTATGCACGCTATTTGCACGCCGTTGATGGTGGCGAAGACGATGCTGTAAGTCGTGTTGTTTTTTACGGCCAGGATGCGTGCCCGCTCGGCCAGCGTGCCCACATCCTGCGCCGAGCTTTGCAACCTTATGGCTTGCATGGTCTTGCTGATGGTCGGGAAAGCCGCCACTGTGACCACCATCATCACCACCAGGCAAATCAGCAACTCCAACAGGCTGAAGCCGTTTTGCCGCTCACGACGGTTTTCCATGCCTTGACTCCTTGGGGATGGCTTATTCCAAAGCAGTCCGCCGACCAAAAAGGCTCGATTTTCTAAGTTGCTGAAAGCAGGCTGGTTACGGTACTCTCCCGGAGGGAACCTGAGGTCGCCCGTCGGCTTGGATGTTTCATTTCGTTACATTTTGTGAAGCGGTCTCGAACTGAAGCGACCGAAACGAGAGCGGGATGGGAAGAGTCCTTGGGTCGAAAACTGAGCAGAAAATGCCACGTTCCGCCACCAATTCCATGCCAAAACCCAACCTTGAGGCAGCTTTGCCGGCGGAAGCATGGCCGCAAGGAACGCTGCGCGCCTTTCGCCGCCGGCTTTTGTCCTGGTACGACCGCTACCGGCGCGACCTGCCCTGGCGGGGCAGCCAGGACCCTTACCGCATCTGGATATCCGAGGTCATGCTGCAGCAGACACGGGTGGCCGCCGTCCTTGCTTATTACCAGCGCTTCCTCGAGCGTTTTCCCGATGTGGCGACGTTGGCCGCAGCCAAGCCCGAAGCCGTGCTGGCCGCCTGGAGCGGCCTGGGTTATTACCGGCGGGCGCGAGCGCTGCATCAAGCTGCAAAGATCATGGTTGAGAGGCACGGCCGCCATTTGCCGCGCAGCCTCGCCGAACTGCGCGCTTTGCCCGGATTCGGGCCTTACACCGCCGCCGCCGTCGCCAGCATCGCTTTCGGAGAACCCATCGCGGTCGTGGATGGCAATGTGGAGCGCGTGCTCGCCCGGCTTCTTGCCTGGCGGGAAATCAAGCGCGATGCGGCTTGGGAAGCGGCGCAGCGCTTGCTTGCTGCAGAACGTCCCGGCGACTTCAACCAGGCCATGATGGAGCTCGGCGCCACCGTCTGCCTGCCGGCGCAGGTCCAGTGCGCGGCTTGCCCGCTGTTCCGCTGGTGCCGCACGCGCGGTCTCGGCCCGGCAAAACGAAAAGAGCGCCGCCGGCGGCGGCAGTTGCACTACCGACTGGCGCGGCGTGGAAAAGCCATCTTTTTGGTGCAGCGCGAACTCAATTCGTCGCTTATGCCGGGCATGTGGGAACTGCCGGAAGTGCCCATCAACGGCGTGCCCGCGGAGATCACGCTACGCCTGCGGCACTCCATCACGATTACGGACTTCACAATTGAAGTCAGCACCGGCGAGCCGCCCGCGGGCATTTGTGGCCGCTGGGTGACACAGGCGCAAGTAGAAGAGCTTCCGCTTACCGGCCTAACCAAAAAAATCCTGCGCC
>DATFDP010000180.1:0-4501 GCA_035252015.1 Terriglobales bacterium | reverse complement strand
CGCCCAAAGCTCTGGCCAACGTGCGCAATGCCTTCCAGGCCAGCCAGTCCATAGAAGACGACGCTGACCCGAAAGCATCCAACAAAACCTGGCTGCAGGGGCAGGTCCTAAGTCGCCTGGTCGCGCTCGACCCCGCCTACTGCGAACAGCTCGTCCCCCAGCTCGCCGGGTACCCGCGCAGCGCCGCCATAAATCGGCTAATCATGTACCGCACACGCAAGAAGCAGTTCGCCCAGGCGATTGCTTTGCTCGGCCAGTTAGGTGACGAGGAGTTCCCGTACATCATCGGCAGCAATCTGGTGCGAGCCTTGCCCCCGGAGATGGCCGCCGACAAGCAGAACCTGTTCGCCCAGGCACTGGCCAGTTACACTCAGCACGATCATAAGAGCGATCCCGGTGTGGATGATTTTGCCCTGTTTATCAGCCGCACTTGGCAGGGTCTCCCCCCCGATCTGGTTCTGCAGGCGATTGACGAGGCGCTGAAACAAGCCCGCCAGTCTGATGCGAAAATGCAGATTACTGTCGGAACGGAAAAGGGCTCCGCCTCCTTCACTTCGATTTATGATTACAACTTATTCGAGCTGATGCCGGCGTTGCGCGCGCTCGACCCGGAGCTAGCCGATCGCCTGCTGCAGGAAGGCCGCGATGTGCAGACCGCAGCCAAGCAATATCCCAACGGCCTGCAATCGCTCGATCCCGAGAATGGCATACCCGATTCCATCACCATGCGCCTGCCCTCCGACAGCGGCGAGTCCCCCGCCGACGACCGCTACGAGGATCAACTGCAGTCTCAGATCCGGCAAATCATCGCCCAAGCCGAAAAGGATCCCAAGCAGGCGCTGGCCGCCGCCATGTCTCTGCCCGACTCTCACAACACGCGCGCCTTGGCACTGCTAAAACTGGCGGGCGCGATCTTGAAGACCAGCCCAGGTTATGCCGCCAATGCACTCGATGAGCTGATGAAAATCATCCCCTCCATTCAGCGGGAAATCGTTCATTTCGATATGCTGGCCGGTGCCGGCGATGACTACCTCAAACTGGGCAACACGGAGTCTGCCAAGAAGGTTGTGGACCAGGGCTTCAGGCTGGCCGAGAAACTCTACGCCACCGATACCGACGCCGACGATCCCAACCAGGCCTTCAAAACCATGTGGCCTTCCACTTCTGCCTGGAGCCGTTTCGTCGCCCTGGCAACCCGCATTTCGCCGCAAACCGCGCTGCAGGCCATCAACGGCATCCCCGATCCCGAAATCCAGGCGCTGGAGGCCATCGCCCTCGCCGACTCCCTGCTGGGCGCGCCTCCCACAACGCAAATGGTAGCTGTCAAAACCAAATCAAAAAACAACTACATGGTCGGCATGCAATAAGAGAGTGCAGTCAAGAATCGTTGAGCGTGGGTCACCCGAATTCCATAGAAAGAGACCACCCGAAACTGGAAACTTGAAACTGCTGTTGCTTTCAATTACCCAATTACACAACTGCTTAATACCGCCGGTCACCCCTACCCGTGACTGCTATCACTTCCGCGAGGGCTGAAATCTGCTATTCGTGTCCTGGTAGCCCCCGTCATGCTTTTTAAGACTTTGAGTGCCGCGGTCTATGGCATTGACGCTAACGTGGTCGAGGTGGAAGTTGATGTCTCCGCCATTAAGACCACCGAAGACCACTTTGTCACCGTGGGCCTGCCCGATGCCGCTGTGCGCGAAAGCCGCGAGCGTGTGCGCTCCGCCCTCAAGAACTGCGGCTACGATATTCCGCCCACTCACATCACCATCAATTTGGCGCCCGCCGACATCAAGAAGGAGGGTTCCGGATTTGACCTGCCCATGGCCTTGGGCATCGTCGGTGCTTACGGCGGCCTGACCGCCAAGGAAATCCCCGACTACGTTTTCGTCGGCGAGTTGTCTCTGGACGGCGGCGTGCGCGGCGTCCGCGGTGCCTTGCCTATTGCCATCGCTGCCCGTGGGAAAAAAATCGCCCGCCTGGTGGTGCCTGCGATTAACGCCCGCGAGGCGGCCGTGGTTGCCGGGGTAGGTGTTTACCCGGTGCGCTCCCTCATGGATGTCGTGGGGCTGCTTAACGGCAAGAATGGCATTGGGCCGGTGACCGTCAACTCTGACGCGGTGCTGCAGGAATCACAACAATATTCCGTGGATTTCAAGGATGTGCGCGGGCAACACACCGCCAAGCGCGCCTTGGAAGTGGCCTGCGCCGGCGGGCACAACATCCTCATGATCGGCCCGCCCGGCTCCGGCAAGACCATGCTGGCCAAGCGCATGCCCACCATCCTGCCGCCCCTCACCTTTGAAGAGGCGCTGGAAACCACCAAAATCCATAGCGTGGCCGGGGTGCTCGATCACAATGCCGGTCTGGTCGGCGTGCGCCCTTTCCGCGCCCCCCACCACACCATCTCCGATGCCGGCCTGATCGGAGGGGGCATAATTCCCCGCCCCGGCGAAGTCTCTTTGGCACACAATGGCGTGCTCTTCCTGGATGAGCTCCCCGAATTTCCCCGTAACGTGTTGGAAGTAATGCGCCAACCCCTGGAGGACGGCACGGTTTCCATCGCCCGCGCCGCCATGTCCCTCACCTTCCCGGCGCGTTTCATGCTGGCTGCAGCTATGAACCCCTGTCCCTGTGGATTCTTCAACGACCGCAGCCGCGAGTGCCACTGCACTCCGCCCATGATTCAACGCTACATGTCGAAGATTTCAGGGCCTTTGCTCGATCGTGTTGACATCCACATTGACGTTCCGGCAGTGAACTACAAAGAGTTGCGCGCCGCCTCCGCGCCGGAGGGCTCGGCGGAGATTCGCGAGCGCGTCATTCGCGCCCGGCAAGTGCAATTGCAGCGTTTTTCGGGTCCTGGAGAACGGATTTACTGCAACGCCCAGATGGCTCCCCGCCAGATCCGCAAACATTGTGAACTTAGCCCCGAATGCGAGCGCCTGCTGGAGCGGGCCATGACACAGCAGGGATTAACCGCACGAGCGCATGACCGAATCCTCAAAGTGGCGAGGACGATTGCCGACCTTGAATCGACCCAAATGATTGAACCTAAACATATTGCGGAAGCTATTCAGTATCGGACGCTCGATCGTAGCTTCTGGGCGTAGGCCATTCGGGCCAGCTTTTGCACTGGAATTCGCCCGCCGTCTTAACATGACGCTTGACCCTACTTAGTTGAGCGTGTATAGGGTGGGGCTGAGCCATTTTTGGCGGCAGTGCGGCTGGTGTGTCAACGCATCTTGGCGGTTAATAGCCTCTGGGCCTGAATTGAGTTATAAAAATTACCGCTATAAAAAAGAGCAACTTGGCAGGCCTGAAACGCATCTATTAGGTCGTCTAAGGTTAAGCTTCCCAGCAATTCAAGCTTTAAAGAATTCGTGGCCGGGAAGAGTCCGGGTGCAGGGCCCAAGCCCCGGTTCTCCTGCCGGCGCGGTGCGGAGACCGCTGCTAACTTCATAACAAGAAAGGGAAACAAGGCGATGCGCTCTGATCTCGTATTTGACGCTGTACATTCTATGAAGAATCGTTATATGCTTTGCCAGCTTGCTTCCAAGGCAACGCGCAAGTTTCATAAGCCCAATACCCGAATTCAGGAAACAACAAACGAAGTCCTGCATCGGATTGCAGGCTCGGAGAGGCAGGAGGCCGTAACCGAGTCTGAAGGCGTTGCCGAGGTGCGGCGGCGGGTTGCTGCTTAGACTCAACTCCGCTGCTCGCTCCGGAGCGGCGATTTGCCTCCCGAATTACCCCCCTTTGTAAAAATCCCGTAGGTGAACATGACCATCGCTGAATTAAAAGAAAAGAACATAACCGAGCTAACCCGCATAGCTCGCTCGCTGGACCTGCCAGGGGCCAGCGGCCTGCGCAAGCAGGACCTGATTTTCAAAATTCTGCAGGCGCAGAGTGAAAAAGAAGGACATATTTTTGCCGAGGGCGTGCTGGAAATTCTGCCCGACGGCTACGGCTTTCTGCGCTCGCCGGATTACAACTACCTGCCCGGGCCGGACGACATTTACGTTTCACCCTCGCAGATCCGCAAATTCGATCTGAAGACCGGCGACACCATCAGCGGACAGGTGCGCCCGCCGCACGAGGGCGAGAAGTACTTCGCCCTGGTGAAGATCGAGGCGGTCAACTTCGAGTCTCCGGAAGAGGCGCGCAACAAGATCCTGTTCGACAACCTGACGCCCCTCTATCCCCAGGAGCGCCTCAAGCTGGAGACCACGCGCGAGAACGTAAGCGCGCGCGTGATGGACCTGCTCACGCCACTGGGCAAAGGGCAGCGCGGCCTGATCGTTTCCCCGCCCCGCGCCGGCAAGACCATGCTGCTGCAGAACGTGGCCAACTCCATTACCACCAATCACCCGGAAGTGGTGCTCATGGTGCTGCTGATTGATGAGCGCCCGGAAGAAGTCACCGACATGCAGCGCTCGGTGAAGGGCGAGGTCATCTCCTCCACCTTCGACGAGCCCGCCGCCCGCCACGTGCAGGT
>DATFDP010000179.1:0-10529 GCA_035252015.1 Terriglobales bacterium | reverse complement strand
CGTCGACCGCGGATTCTCCATTGGTGTAGACCAGCACCTCCTCGCCGCGCTTCTTCAGGCCTTCGGCGAGCTGAGCGATAAACAACTCCGTGCCGCCATAGTCCTTGGGGGGAACACTGATGAAGGGTGGAGCGATCAGCCCGATTCTCATTCGACTCCGGGGCCGCCTGGGTGACCTAGGAGGCGCATGAGGTGTGATCCATTCAGGCCGGGAGAATGTTGTCTCTGACGCTGACGGTCAGAGTCTCTGCCCTAGCGAAGAGTTTGCAGAGCAGACTAACGCGGGGGGACATCGCCAAAAAGGGATGCGCGTTCGGAGCAGTCGCTCGCAATTCGGCAAAAATCGTCTTCATGCGGCACAATGTCAGCAATGCTTCGCTTGGCAATTTTTCTGGGCCTGTGTAGTTTTCCGGCACTTCTTTTGGCGCCGGCGAGACGCCCGCAATCAACTCCTCCCACTTTTTATCGGGATGTTCTGCCCATTCTGCAGCAGCAATGCCAGAGCTGCCATCGGCCCGGCGAAATTGCCCCCATGCCCTTCCTAACCTATGCGCAGACACGCCCTTTCGCGCAGGCGATTCAGCGGGCGGTCACGGCCCGCAAAATGCCGCCCTGGTTTGCCGATGCCTGCTGCGGACATTTTGCCAACGACCCTTCCTTGAGCCCGCAGGAGATTGCTACGATTTCAGCCTGGGCCGCAGCGGGTGCGCTGGCTGGTAATGCGAGCGAAACTCCTCCTCCGGCGCACTGGGTCGAGGGCTGGAACATTCCCCAACCTGACCTGGTGCTGCGCATGCCCGCCCCCGTAGCCATTCCCGCCCACGGTGCTGTGGAGTACACCTACGAGATTGTGCCTACGGGCTTCACCCAGGACCACTGGGTGCAAATGTCGGAAGTTCGCCCTAGCGCCCGCGACCACGTGCACCACGCCGTGGTTTATATCCGCCCGCCGCACTCCGCCTGGTTGCAGGATGCGCCCGTGGGAGCTCCCTTCACTGCGAGCACTCTCACCAATCCAGAAGACCGCCGTGGCGCGCACTTTACTACCGCCGACCTGCTCCTGGTCTATGCCCCCGGGAGTTCGCCCGACAGCTGGCCCGTGGGCTTGGCCAAGATCATCCCCGCGGGTTCCGATCTGGTGTTCCAGATGCACTACACCACAAATGGCCACGCGGCCAGCGACCGGACCAGCATCGGGCTGGTGTTCGCCAAAAAACCGCCGCGGCAACGGGTGCTAACGCTGCAACTGAATCGACATGGGTTGATGATTCCGCCGCACGCCGACAACTTTGAAGTTGAAGTTCAAGGAACCCTGCCTAACGATTGCACCCTGCTTAGCTTCTTCCCTCATATGCATTTGCGCGGCAAGCGCTTCGAGTACAACCTGGTTCACCCCGGAGGCCAGGCCGAAACCCTGCTCAAGGTGAATTGGGATTTTTACTGGCAGCTCAGCTATCGGCTGGCCGAGCCTCGTTTTCTAAAAGCAGGGAGCAAGCTGCAGGCCATCGCTTGGTATGACAATTCCGCCAACAACCCGCATAATCCCGATCCCAACGCCACAGTGGTTTGGGGCGAACAGACCTGGAACGAAATGATGGTTGGCTTCTTCGACGTGGCCGTCCCTGCGGGCATGAGCAAGGAGCAGTTTTTCAGACGCCGGGCTCCCGTTTCTTCAACACCTTAGGAACAAGTCTGCGGTTGAATCTTGTTTTCCTGGATTGCCCCCGGCTGTCAGTCTGATGCCTTCAGGCTACTGCGCGGGTGGAGACATAACTTGTTGTGTCTCCATCTTAGAAAATCACGATCTAAAATTGTAGAAATTAATTTGCGCAAATCTGCGGCCAAGAAATTTCCCTGTGCCCGCCGCGTTGAGGTTTTACTTTTCGCGGGACACCACGAAGCCCGGCACCCACAGTAGGGCGCGCTTGATCTCGGAATCGGGGAAACTGCAAATCGCCTGGCGAGCGGCTTCGGCGTACTCCTGGGCACGTCGCGTCGCGGCGTCCACGGAGCCATATCGCTGTAGCATGGCCAGAATGTCGGAGTGGGTAAAGCCATTGAAGGCGCGCTCGCGCAGCACCGCCTCGATCTTTTGCCGTTCCTCCAGGCTGCAGTGTTCCAGAACGTGAATTACGGGCAGTGTTACTTTGCCCTCGCGCAGGTCGCTGGCCACCGGCTTTCCCAGCACATCCTCCGTGGCGGTCAGGTCCAGCACGTCATCCGCAATTTGGAAAGCCATGCCCAGGTTGTGTCCATACTCCGCCAGCTGTTCTTCTTGCGCGGCGGAGACCCCGCCCAGAATCCCGCCTAGGCGCATACACACGGAAAACAAGCAGGCGGTTTTGCGGTAGATCAGCTCCAGGTGCTCGTCCAGCGAAATGCAGCGGCCCAGCTTCTCCAGCTGCAGCAGCTCGCCCTCCACCATGCGTTGCGTCAGGTCTATGAGGACGTCAAGAACACGGAAGTTACGTTCTTGGACTGCCAGCTTGAACGCCTGCATGTAAAGCCAGTCGCCCGCCAGCACGCAGCGCGAGTTGCCCCACTGGTGGTTGGCGGAAGGCCGGCCGCGGCGCATCTGCGCCTCATCAATGATGTCGTCGTGAACCAGCGTGGCAGTGTGGATGATTTCTACTACCGCGCCTAGGCGAATCGCGCCGGGTCCTTCGTATCCGCACAGCTTGGCGGAAAGCAGCAGCAGGGCGGGGCGGATGCGCTTGCCTCCGCCGTTGCGTAGGTACTCGCCGATCTCGGTGATTACCTCCACCTCGGAGGCCGTGTCGTCCCCAAACTCGCGCTCGATCGCGAGCAGGTCCTCGCGCACCAGCTCAAATACCGACTGCAGCGTGATGGGAGCTGTCGTAGCCACGTTCTGCACTTCTTCTACTGGAGCTTGTCTCACGAGAGCTTTCGGAGGGGCACGGCTTCAGCCGTGTCGTCCAGAACCTGGTCTCCTGCGGCTTTAGCCGCTGAGGGTCGGGTCCTCTCGAAAGATATTCATGAAACAAACTCCCTTGTCCTGCGATGCCGCAGCGCCTTTCGGCGCTGTACTCAAACCGTCCGGTAGTTCGTGAACTGCATGTCAATGCCGAATTCGCTGTTGCGCAACAGCGCGATCACCGCCTGCAGCGTGTCGCGATCCTTGCCGCTCACCCGCACCAGGTCGCCCTGGATGGAAGCCTGCACCTTGTGCTTGGAATTCTTGATGGTCTTGACAATCTCCCGCGCCTTCTCCGTGGGGATCCCCTGCTGCATGGAGATTTTCTGGCGCACGGTGGACCCCGCCGCCGGTTCGATCGCCCCGTAGCTCAGAGCTTTCAGCGGCACACCGCGCTTCACCAGGCGCTGCTGCAGCACGTCATTCACCGCTTTCAGCTTGTAATCGTCCTGCGAGGTGAGAATGATGGCGTCTTTGCCTTCCAGCGCGATAGTCGACTTCGAGTCCTTCAGGTCGAACCGGGTGTGCACTTCCTTCAGCGCCTGCTGGATGGCGTTGGAAACTTCCTGCAGGTCCACCTTGCTTACGATATCGAATGAGTTCTCCGGCATAAGGTTAAACCCACTATTATCGCGTGCTACTTAAATTAGAGCTATGCAATTTAAAGAAGTCGTAAAAATTCTGGCTGGTGCGCTCCCCTACTTGTTCCCGCGAAAGCCCCCTCAGTTCGGCAATTTGCCGGGCCACCTCTACCACGAATGCCGGCTCATTCCGCTTCCCGCGGTGTGGCACCGGGGCGAGGAACGGCGAATCGGTTTCAATGAACATGCGCTCCAGTGGCACTTCGCGGGCTGCCTCGCGGATGTTTTGCGCCTTGGCGAAGGTCACGTTGCCCGCGAAAGAGATGATAAAGCCCATGTCCAGCGCCGCCCGCGCGTGGTCCAGTTGCCCGGTGAAGCAATGCAGCACTCCCCCTAGGCCGCTTCCGCCCCAGTGTTCGCGCAATAATCGCAGGCAGTCCTGCCAGGCATTGTCGCTGCCATCCGACGGCCGGCAGTGGATCACGATAGGCAACTTCGTTCTGCGTGCCAGCTCCATCTGCCGCACGAAGACATCGTGTTGCACCTCGCGCGGCGAATGGTCATAGAAATAATCCAGCCCGATTTCTCCCCAGGCAATCACTTTGGAATGTTTGGCCAGTTGCTCCATTTCAGAGAAATCGGCATCCGTGGCCAGCTTGGCTTCGTGCGGATGGATTCCGATGGTAGCCAGAATCCAGTCGTGTTTCTCCGCCAGCTCGATACCACACGCCAGCGACCCCGGCCCCGTACCGCTGCCGATAGCGACGATCATTTCGATCCCCACCGCCCGTGCTCGCTCCAGCACCTGGGCGCGATCGCCATCAAACTGCGTCATCTCCAGATGGGCGTGCGAATCTACAAACAAAGCTTCTAGCTCCTGGCTCCTCTAATGTTTTGGTCTGTCATCCTGAGCGCATCTGAGCAAATGCGAAGCCCTGAGCGAAGCCGAAGGGATGCGCGCGAGTCGAGGGGCCTTGTGCTTTCCTCGATCAACATCGCTCATGCCTTAAAGCCCGTAGCGCCGGCATCTCGCCGGGGTCCCCAGCAGGCGGTTTTTGCCTGCTCGGGTGACTCGCCGGCTGTCGCCTGGGCGTCGCGCCCACGCCGACTCCCGACTCCTGACTACCAACCCCGCTATTTCAGCCTCGCCCCTACCGGCACATCCTCCAAGAACCCCGCCAGCACCGGCTTCCCCTGCTCACCTACGGAGGCGGCCACAATCATGCCATCGGACACCAGCCCTCGCAGCTTGCGCGGGGCCAGGTTGGCCACGATGACCACCTTGCGTCCAATCAGCAGCTCCGGCGCGTAAGCTTCGGCAATTCCCGCCACCACCTGCCTTACTTCGCTGCCCAGGTCCACTTCCAGGCGCAGCAGCTTGTCCGCGCCTTTCACCTTCTCCGCCAGCCTTACCTGCCCAACTCGCATTTCCACCTTGGCGAACTCATCAATCCCGATTTTTCCTTCCGGCGCGGCTGCCGTGCCTGGCTTCGCCGCCGACGCGGGCACGGTTGCAGAGGCTCCAGCGGCCGATGCCGCCGGTGGCGGCGCGGGTTTCACTTCCACGCCCCTTGGCGGATGTTCTGCTTGGGTTTCTGCTCGTTTCTTCTCGTCCACGATTGATGTCCTTTGTTGCTGTTCCATGGCCTGCATTTTTTCTACAACGCTCTTGTCGGCCCTGGGAAACACAGGCTCGACTTTGCCGATCTTCGTACCTAGCTGCAGCTGGCCCCACTTCAGCTCCGCCAGCTTGCAACTTCCAATCTCTCCCAGTCCCAGCTGCGCCCAGATCCGCGAACTCGAATCCGGTATCACTGGATGCACCAGCGCGGTGACAAGGCGGAGAGCCTCGGCGCTGGTATAGAGAATCGTTCCCAGCCGTGCCCGGCTTACTTCATCCTGCTTTTCGCCCAGTGTCCACGGCTCATTCTCCACCAGATACTTGTTTACTGCTCCCACCAGCGACCATGCCGCTTCCAGCGCACGCGAGAACTGAAAATTGTCGAAGTGAGAATTGAATTCGCCGATGGTGCGGCGGGCAATGGTCGCTATCTCATCATCTGCCGGCTTGCGCGCCTCCGTCGGGGAAGGGTAGGGCACCTGCCCGCCGAAGTAACGCGTGATCATGGTCAGCGTGCGGCTGGCCAGGTTGCCCAGGTCGTTGGCCAGGTCGGCGTTGTAGCGCTGCACTAACGCATCGAACGAGAAAGACCCGTCCTGCCCGAACACGATCTCACGTAGCAGAAAATAGCGCAGAGCATCTCGGCTTATTGCCTCCACAATGGTTTCCGCGCGTACTACATTGCCCCGCGACTTCGACATTTTGTCGTGCTCAAACAGCAGCCACCCGTGCGCAATAATCGTTTTCGGCAGCGCCAGTCCGGCGGCCAGCAGAAAAGCCGGCCAGTACACGCAGTGGAAGCGAACGATCTCCTTGCCAATCATGTGCACGTCGGCCGGCCAGTAGCGCTGGAATCTCAGCTGATCGGCGGCATCCTGCGAGCCGAATCCTATCGCCGTGCAGTAATTGCTCAGCGCATCCAGCCACACGTAAATGACGTGCCCGGGATCGTCGGGCACCGGCACCCCCCACCGGAAGGTGCTGCGCGTCACCGAAAGGTCGCGCAGGCCGGAGCGCACGAACGACATTACCTCGTTCTTCCTTGTTTCCGGCCTGATGAAATCAGGCTGGTCGCGGTAAAGCTTCAGCAGCTTCTCCTCAAACGCAGAGAGCTTAAAAAAATAATTTTCCTCGCTCACCGTTTCCGTCGGCCTTCCGCACTCGGGGCAGGGCGCTCCTGGACCTGCGGAATCCACGTAGAGTTCGTCGAACACGCAGTATTGCCCGGTGTACTTGCCCTTGTAGATGTAGCCGTTGTCGCGCAGACGCCGGAACATCTCCTGCACGCCGCGTTTGTGCTCGGCGTCGGTGGTGCGGATGAACTTGTTGTAGCTCAGCCCCAGCAGGTCCCACAGCTGGCGAAACGAGGCAGAAACTTCGTCCGCCCACTGCTGCGCCGGCTTCCCCGCTGCCTGCGCCGCGCGTTCCACGTGTACCCCATGTTCGTCGGTGCCGGTCAGAAAGAACACGTCTTTCCCCAGCATGCGATTCCGCCGCGCCAGCGCGTCACAGACAATAGTGGTATAGGCGTGTCCGATGTGGGGTCGCGCGTTGACGTAGTAAATCGGAGTGGTGATGTAGAACTTATTATCCATGCTGATGGGGTTCCGCGCCCGCCAGGTAAACGCGAATCGCCTCCTGCATCACGCTCTTCAGTGGCAGGTGCTGCTCGCCGGCAATCTTGCGGCAATCTTCATACTCAGGGGCGTAGTTGGTGATGCTGCCGTTCAGGCTGGCCACTTTCATGCGCACCTCGCCCCAGCGCGTCTGCACGCTCACCCAACGCCGTCCCAGCGCCCGCCGCTGCTCCTGACGGATACGCACGCCCAGTGTGGAAGTCTCGGCGAAAATCAGCTTGGCCAGCCGCTCCGCATCATTGGGCTTGGCCAGCACCGTCAGCAGCATGCCCGGACGGTTCTTCTTCATCTGCAGCGGCGTGCCGAATGCATCCAGCGCCCCTTCTGTTAGTGCCCGGTCCATCACATAGCCGAACACCTGCGGATTCAGGTCGTCAATGCTGGCCTCGAGCACAGCAATGGCTTCTTCTGCCCCCGCATGCGCCTCAGCGCCTGACTCTCCCACCGTTAATCGCAGCACATTGGGATAGCCAGGGAAGTCGCGCGTGCCTGCGCCATAGCCGGTGGCCTTCACCTTCATGCTGGGAAACGCGGCAAAGCGCTTGGCCAGCGTTTTCGCGATGGCCGCGCCCGTCGGTGTCACGAGTTCTTTTTGCGGGCCCAAGGAGTACACCGGCGCATCTTTCAGCATTTCCAGTGTCGCCGGAGCCGGGATTGGAAAAGTTCCATGCGCGCATACCACAGTCCCGCTCCCCACGTTCAAAGGCGAGCAAATCCATTCCTCAATTTGCAGGGCCTCGGCTCCCACCGCCGCGCAGCAGATGTCTACCAACGCATCCACCGCGCCCACCTCATGGAAGTGAACGCTTTCCACCGGCACATGGTGGATTTTGGCCTCTGCCGCCCCCAAGTTCTCAAAAATCGCAATGGCCGTGCCTTTAGCCGTTTCTGAAATTCCCTTGGCTGCTCGGATGATGTCCCGAATGTCCTTCAGCCCTCGCCCATGCGAATGGGCGTGGCCTGTATCGGAATTTGAGGACGGGGCTCGCCCCCCATCCAGGGCGGAGCGGTGCTCCGCCCCCACACGGTGCTGACTCCTGACTCCTGACTCCCGACTCCCGCTTTTCGACTCCTGACTCCTGCTCTTCTCAAACTCCTCGCGCGGCAAGTCCTTCTCGCCATGGGAGTAAACATCCACCTTGGTGGCAGAAATCCCGCTGCGGTTTACCCGAGAGATCTCCAGCCGTCCCCCCACTCCCAGCCTCTCAACCGTCTTCTCCAGCAACTCTGCGGGCACTCCCGTATCCACCAGCGCACCCAAAAACATGTCGCCGCTGATGCCGGAAAAGCAGTCAAGGTAAGCAATGCGCATAGCTATCTGTCGGAATAGAGAAGATTATCGAAACTTCATCATAGGGAAGGGCCCAGTTGGCGTCAAACCGTAGCAGGCGCATCGCTTTGCTATAATCGCTTTTTTCCTCAACAATTTACGGACTCATCTTCACTTGTACAAGCAGCTCCAGCAACGCCTTTCAGAGCACGTGCGGGCCTTTTTGCGCCGTCAGTACGGCCTGGAACTCTCCAGCATCGTGGTTGAGCAGCCGCCGCGCGTGGAGTTGGGTGAGTACGCCCTGCCCCTGGCCTTCGAATTGGCCAAAAAGCTGCGCAAGGCGCCGCGAAAAATCGCGGAGGAAATCGTCGCCGGCACAGGTCCCATCGAGGGATTTGCCAAGCTGGAAGTGGCGGGGGCCGGCTACATCAATGCGCGTGTGGACCGGGGGCAGGTGGCGCGGGCGCTGGCCGAGGGGAGGGGACTGGAGTCCGGGGCCCAGCCGGGCAAAATTCTGGTGGAGCACACCAGCATCAACCCCAACAAGGCGGCGCACATCGGACACCTGCGCAACGCCATTCTGGGAGACACCTTCGTCCGCCTGCTACGCGCTGCCGGCTACGCCGTCGACATCCAGAACTACATTGATAACACCGGCGTGCAGGTAGCGGATGTGGTGGTGGGCTTCACTCACCTGGAGAAGAAGACCAAAAAGGACGTGCAGGCCCTAATTGCCGCCCCTAAGCCGCGCTTTGATTATTACTGCTGGGACCTTTACGCCCGCGTCTCGCACTGGTACGAGCAGGACAAGAACAACCTGGAAGCGCGAGGCAAAGCGCTGCATGCCATCGAGCAGGGTGGCAACGAGCTGGCGGAGATGGCCGAGCTGATCTCCACCGCCATCATAAGGCTGCACCTGGAGACCATGGAGCGGCTGGAAATCGAGTACGACTTCCTGCCCCGGGAGAGCGAAATCCTGCACCTGCACTTCTGGGAAGCCGCGTTTCAGAAGCTGAAAGAACACGGTGTGCTCTACTACGAAACCCAGGGCAAGAATGCCGGCTGCTGGGTAATGAAGCGGGCTGGCAAACTCGACGGCGAGCTTGATCCTAAGGACCTTCAGGTAGATACCTACATCGCACCGGGCGAGTCAGAAGCTCACTCCGGGGTCCGCATCACGCACATGCCGACCCGCATGGTGGTGAATTGCAAGGAGGAAAAATCGCAGGCCGCGAATCGCGAGAAGGCTTTGCGTCTGCTGCGCTCGCGTTTGTCGGAGATGGACGGTCTGCAGCCCGACGAGGACACAAAAGTGATTGTGCGCTCTAACGGGACAGTAGGCTACGTCGGCAAGGATATCGCCTACCACCTCTGGAAGTTCGGCCTGCTGGGGCGCGACTTCGGCTACAGGAGCTTCTACCGCTATCCCAACCAGCACGAGTGCTGGGTTTCCAGCGACTACGAGCACAATCAGCCCGAGCACCCCCACTTTGGCGATGTGAGCGCCATCTACAACGTCATTGACGCGCGCCAGGCCGAGGCGCAGAACACCGTAGTGGAGGCGCTGCGTGGCATGGGCTACAACGCACAAGCGGACCACTACACCCATTTTTCCTACGAGATGGTGGCGCTCACGCCGCGCTGCGCCCAGCAGCTGGGCTACACTCTCTCCGAAGACGAATGGGGCAAGGCTTACATCGAAGTTTCCGGCCGCCGCGGCTTTGGCGTCAAAGCTGACGACCTCATGGACGCCCTGCTCGCCTCGGCGCGCAAGGAAGTCGACGCGCGCCATCCCGAGCTGAGTGGGGAGGAGCGCTCCACCATCGCCCGCCAGATCGCCATGGGCGCACTGCGCTACTTCATGCTCAAGTTCACCAAAACCTCGGTGATTGCTTTCGATTTCAAGGATGCGCTCAGCTTCGAAGGCGACACCGGGCCTTATGCGCAATACGCAGTGGTGCGCGCCAGCAACATCTTTCGCAAGGCCGGTGTGCAGCCCGAACAGGTGAAACCAGCGGAAGTGGAATTTGCCAGGCACCTGGAGGGCGAGGCCGGCAACGAAATCTGGGAGCTGTGGCTGACGTCGGCCAAAACCTCGCTGGTGGTCGAGCAGTGCATCGCCACCACCGAGCCCGCCTATGCCGCCAAGCACGCCTTTCAATTGGCGCAGCTTTTCAACAACTTCTACCACCGGCACCGCATCATCGGTGAGCCCGATGAAAGCCGTCAGAAATTTCTGTTCGCCACCGCCGCGGTGGTACGCCGCGAACTCACCCGTGTGCTAGCCATGATGGGCATCAGCGTGCCGCCGGTGATGTAAAAGACAGGAGTCAGGGCTCAAGAGTCAGGAAAGAGTAACTGGCAGGTGGGAGCTGGGCGTTCCGATTTGGGAACTGGGCAGCGTTGCATGAGGTACCCCCCCACCCCCCCATGCGCTAAAATCTTTGAAATTAAGTATTTAGAGAGACACTTAAATTATTTGTTT
>DATFDP010000178.1:0-2893 GCA_035252015.1 Terriglobales bacterium | reverse complement strand
AACTGCGAACACAAACCCGTAGGCGATCTGGCCGGAACGTCCAAAAACATCATCATCATTTATGCCGTGCCACACCCGTAAAGCTAACTGCCGTACCGTCAATCCACCCAAGTTCCAGGGTGAGGGGCGCTCCTGCCGCTTGTCTCGTTGTTCCAGGTCTTCGGCCAATGTGCTTCCTCCACGCTTCCCCATTCGATGCCAGCCTTTAGACCCGTGTCCTCCCAGTTCGCCAATGCCAAGTTCCCCAGGCTGACAGGAGATGCCCTCAGCCCGTTGAAATGTAAAAGCAAACTCAGGCAGGGCGGCACAGCATGGTAGAATCGGCTCAGAAACCCAGTGCCCAGGACCCTTCCCGCTTGATAGAACTGGCGCCTTCGATCCTATCGGCTGATTTTGCTCATCTTGCCGACCAAGTCCACGCGGCGGTTGAGGGAGGCGGAACTGTGCTGCACGTGGACGTGATGGATGGCCATTTTGTGCCTAACATCACGATCGGTCCGCCAGTAGTAGCCTCCCTGCGCAAGGCGACGGAAATTCCGCTCGACTGCCACTTCATGATTGAAGATCCCGACCTGTTCATTCCCGAGTTCATAAATGCCGGTGCGGACTGGATTTCGGTGCACCAGGAAGCCTGCGTTCACCTGCACCGGACCCTGCAGCTCATTCGCAGCCATGGGGCGCAGGTTGGGGTGGTAATCAATCCGGCTACCCCGGTCGAAACTCTGACCGAAGTGCTCGACATGGTGGATTACGTTCTGGTCATGTCGGTAAACCCCGGCTTTGGGGGCCAACAGTTTATCCCTAATTCTTTGAATAAGATCCGCAGGCTGGTGCAGTTGCGCAACGAGCGCGGGTTGAACTTCCGGGTGGAAGTGGATGGCGGGGTCGCACTAGATACAGTGGGAGATATTGTGCGTGCCGGGGCCGAAATCCTGGTGGCAGGCAACGCGGTGTTTGGGACAGGTAATCCCAAAAGCAACGCGCAAATCCTGCTGAAGGCGGCCATGGAAGCAACCTTGCAGAAGGTGTAGAGTTGCTGTGTTCGGGTTGGGCCTGAGCAAGCCCTCGGCGGCGCTAAGGCTGCCAATTATCAAAGCTATTGAGGTAGGTAATGTCTCGTCGTTTACTGACCGTTTCCGTCGCGGTGGTTCTCCTGGCTCTGGCCGTGGCCTGTACCAACAAGAAGGTGCAGAACCCACTGGCCAACGTGGGCTCCAAGCAGCCTGACAAGGTGCTGTTCGACCGCGCCATGGACGCCATGAAGCATAACAAGTTCGACGTGGCCCGGCTCAGTCTGCAGACCCTGATCAACACTTACCCGGACTCGGAGTTCGTGGCCCGCGCCAAGCTGGCGGTGGGCGATTCCTGGTACGCAGAAGGCGGCACGGCCGCTCTGCAGCAAGCAGAAATCGAATACAAGGACTTCATCACCTTCTTCCCCAACATGCCGGAAGCGGCGGAAGCCCAGATGAAGATCGCCAACATCCACTTCCAGCAGATGGAAAAGCCCGACCGCGACTTCACCCATGCTCTGCGCGCGCAGGATGAATACCGCCAGCTCATCCTGCAGTATCCTGACAGCAAGCTGGTGCCGGTGGCCAAGGAGCGGTTGCGCGAAGTGCAGGAGGTGCTGGCCGAGCGCGAATTCCGAATCGGACGCTTCTATTACCTGCGAGAGTCGTATCCCGCGGCTATTGCGCGGTTGCAGGATGTGGCCCAGTCCTTTCCGCTGTACAGCAAGGCCGACGAAAACCTGTATATGCTCGGCCAGTGCTACGAAGGCGAAATCAATGCCATCCGCATGGGCAGGCTGAACGAAACGGCAAAGGGGAAACTGATTGCCGACTTCACCCGCCATGCCGCCCAAGCTTATGACCAGATCATCACGCGCTATCCAGTAATGGATCGAGCCGAAGACGCTAAGAGGCGCCTCGAGGCCTTGCGTCAGCCAGTTCCAACTCCCAGCCCGCAGGCGATTGCGCAGAACAAGGCGGAGGAAGCCAGCCGACGTGAGACGGGCATGTTTGGCCGGGTGATGAACAACTTTACCCGGCACCCGGAGATGGCAGAGGCAGCACGCGTAGGCGATCCTACGCTAGTGGATCCCAAGCCGACCAGCGCCACTCAGGTAGCCCAGGAAGCTGTGCGGGCACTTGCAACCAGCAATGTCGGCCAGGGCAGCGGCACCGTCAGTGTTGAGCAGGTTAAGCCGGGCGCAACTCCGCCGCCCAGCCAGCCAATACCGCGCAGTGATGCTGCCGAGACCACGGCTGCTCCAGCTACAGCGGACAATGTCCCGGCGGCAGGAAGCAATGGCGGAGGGACTGACAACAACGCGACTCCCCCCACGTCTGGCAGCGATGCAGCTCGCCCTGCGGCGAGCACGGACTCGAACAACAGTGGTATCGAGGACCTGACATCTGCCACCGGCGCCAGCACCCAAAACACTCAAAACACGGGAACGACGGCCCAGCCAGCAGGGACGGCGGCATCCCCGGTAAATGGCCAATCTGCCACCTCCAACGAGGGGCTGACCGCTCCGGCACAGGCGCCTGCCCAGATCAATGATGCCGCCAGTGCCAAAACCAGTTCCGCACAGCAGGCCAACACCCAAGACACCCAGAGCAACAGCGACCAGGGGTCTTCCTCCAGCAGCAAGAAGAAGAAAAAGAAACACAAACTTGTGCCGTTCTAGAGCACGGAATCCTGTTCCGGCAAAGCAGGAAGGGCAGGCAATTCAACTACTTGCCCAGACGCAGTCGTGCCCGAATGGCGGCGTCCTTCGGTGTTACTTTCGTGTTCCCGTTTTCGTTGACTTGGGCGCTATGACACAGTAACGTTTCGTCGTAACTCCCCTAAAAGAGGAAAACTTAGCAGTGAGAATCCTGCTTGC
>DATFDP010000177.1:0-38345 GCA_035252015.1 Terriglobales bacterium | reverse complement strand
ACTCTGGCCACCACGGTCGAGGAGTGGTCACAGGCGATCGAGCGCGCCCTGACGGCGGAGGAGAATTCTCCCCCTCGCCGCATGGCCCGGCAAGCTGTGGCCCGCGAGCACGACTGGGATACGCTGGTCCTGCGCATCGCCCGCACCATCGCAGAACGGCTTCACATAAATCTAGGAAATGCTGATTCTGATGAATCCCTATTACTCTCGCTTTCTGCGCCCCCTTCGTTAAATCCGCGGCGCTTGGCCGAACCAGGATGCATTTATGATCGACCACATTAATCTACGCACTCTAGCGTTGTTGTTTGTAATTTGTTTGCTGTTCCGTTTTCCGGGACTTGCTCAGAACGTAACCACTAATCACAACGACAATGCTCGCACCGGGCAGAACCTGAGCGAAACCACTCTGACTACTTCCAACGTCAACGTCAGCAATTTCGGGAAGCTGTTTTTCCGCACGGTTGACGGTTACATCTTCGCACAGCCCTTATATGTGTCCGGTCTCAACGTTGGGGGTGCCACGCGCAACGTGGTGTTCGTGGCCACCGAGCACAACAGCGTGTACGCCTTCGACGCCGACGATCCCAATCATCCCGCGCCCTTGTGGCACGTCAACCTGGGTACACCCGTGCCCAGTGACGACGTATGCGTTCCTCTCGGCGTCTGCCCTTACGATGATCTGCAGCCCGAGATTGGCATCACCAGCACACCCGTAATTGACACGGCTGCAAATGCCATCTACGTGGTGGCCCATACGAAGAACACCAGCGACTCGAGCTATCATTTTGTCCTGCATAAGCTGAGCTTGACCAGCGGTGCCGATATAGTGACGCCAGCCGAGATAACGGCCAGTGGCTTCACGGCCCTCTACCAGTTAAACCGCCCTGGGTTACTACTGTTGAACGGAGCTGTTTATCTGGCGTTCGGGTCGGCAGGGGATTTCGGTGATTGGCACGGTTGGGTCATGTCCTACGACACCACTACGCTGAACCAGTTGCATGTCTACAACAGCACGCCCGGTAACGTGCAAAACTTCGTGCAAGGCGAGAGTGGCGGCGGAGGCATCTTCTCCTGCGGCCAGGGCCTGATTACTGATGGTACCTACATATACTTTCTTACCGGCAATGGACCCTTCGACGCCAACAGCGGGGGACAGGATTATGCGGATAGTGCCATCAAGCTGCGGGCTTCTGATCTTGCCTTCATAGATTTCTTCACACCCAGCGATGCCCTTACTCTCGGACAAAACAATATTGACCTGGGCGCTGGTGGGCCGCTCCTGATTCCCAACACTAACCCTGGCCTGCTGGTCGGCGGCGGCAAAGATGGCGTCCTGCGCGTTCTGGACACGTCCAACATGGGGCAGTTCAACACCTCTGACCAGGTGGTGCAGGAGTGGCAAGCCATCACCAACGGCGCCTGGATCATGGGATCCCCGGTTTACTGGAATAGCCCTAACTGGGGTCCGGTGATTTACCTCTGGGCCTCGGGAAACGTGGCTAAGGCCTGGAAGTTCAATGGTTCAACCTTTCAAACCACGCCCGTCTCCCTGGGCAGCATTACCAGTCCCGCCGGCGAGTCCAATACCTCACCCCTAGCCCTCTCGGCTAATAGACAGCAGGCAGGAACCGGCATCCTGTGGGCCCCGACGTCATCGGTTGGAGATCCAAACAAGGCTAACCAGCCGGGCATTTTTCATGCATTTGACGCCAGCAATCTCAACCATGAACTCTGGAACAGCCAGCAAGACTCTGCGCGGGATGCTATGGGTGTTTTCGCCAAATTCAACCCCCCCACAGTAGCTAAGGGCAAAGTCTATTTGGGAACATTCTCAGGGCAGCTGCTGGTGTACGGCTTGAACCCGCCCGCGCCCAGCGGCATCGCCTACGTGCAGGGAACGTCCAAGTCCCTGGCTATCTCCAGTTCTCAGATTTCCGACGGCTATCCCTTTCCCCAAAATGCCGGGGATTTGAATGTGGTGGTGGTGGGCTGGGCGGACACCACCTCACAAATCCAGTCTGTCACTGATAGCAATGGAAATTCATACTCGCTCGCGGTTCCTCCAAAGTCCAGCAGTTCGGTTACACAGGCCATCTACTACGCCAGCAATATCGGTGGTGGAGTTAACACAATCACCGTGAACTTCAAACAATCGGCCGCCTTGCCCAGCATTCGGATCCTCGAATACAGCGGTGTGGCTATCACAAGCCCGCTGGACGTTACGGCTAGTGCCGCGGGTACAAGCAGCACGAACGCCGGTGCTATAGCTGACAGCGGTTCGGCGACAACTCACTTTTCCAACGAGCTGATTTTTGGTGCGGATACTGACTCAAACCAGACGCTGAAGCCGGGTGATCCCTTCGTTACACGAATCTTCAGCACTGCCGCGGATATTGCCGAAGATCACGTCGTAAATGTACCGGACACTTACGGAGCCACTGTGACGGTCACCCCTGGCAGCAACTGGGTTATGCAGATGGCGACCTTCAAGGCAAGCTCGCAGCCCTCCGGACCTCCTCCCTCGGGCGGCTTCGCTCTCACGGCTTCGCCCAACACCGCCACTGTGTCCGCCGGGGCCTCAGCCAGCTACATGGTGACTGTATCGCCTCAGAACGGTTTTACAGGCATGGTCTCTTTGGCCTGCTCAGGAGCGCCAGCCGGGGCGCAGTGTAGCTTGAGCCCGTCTACAGTAGCGCCGGGCAATACTTCCACCTTATCGGTAACCACGGCAGGCGCAACGGTTGCGCTGCGAATGGCTCCCGCTCCGGGTGTTCCCCTGTATTCGTGGTGGCTTGTGCTGCCGGGAATCGTCGTTGGCGGGTTGGGCTGGACAGCCTCCTCTCGCAAGCGCCGCATCTTGATGTGTCTGCTGGCTTTTTGCGTTCTCGCCCTGCTTGCGTTGCAGCTGAGTTGTGGAGGTGGGGGCAGCAGCTCTCCTCCTCCACCGCCGCCACCCGGTGGCGGCACTCCGCCCGGAACTTACTCCATTACGGTGACCGGATCGTCTGGTTCTACTCAAACCTCGGTGCCCGTCACCCTGGTAGTACAGTAAGCTGATCGCCCGGGTGAATCCGACACTCTGCTGTGCAAAGTTTTGCGGTCAGGATGAAGCCTTCCTGTCAACCAACAACTAACAACTTCATTGTCAACAAGTTACAGTGGGTAAGCTATGGAACTGAACCTGCTCTCCCTATTCTGGTCTGTCACCCTGGACCACCGTCAGGAGGAGATTCGCCGTCCTTGTCAAAAAGGTGCGGCCAAGCCGTTCGAATAATGGAGGTAGGCCTGAATTATGCCCCAAAGTGAACCACTCGTTAGCGTTCTGACCCCGGTGTACAACGGCGAAAAACATCTCGCTCAGTGTATCCGGAGCATCCTGGCGCAGGATTACACAAACTTCGAGTACATCATCGTAAATAACTGCAGCACAGATAAGACGCTGGAAATCGCCGAGTCATTCGCCAAGCAGGATCCGCGCATCCGGATTCATAACAACACCGAGTTCTTGTCCGTGGTTGATAACCACAACAATGCCTTCAGCCTGATTCCAGATGGCGCGAAGTACTGCAAGATAGTGGGTGCTGACGACTGGCTCTATCCCAACTGCATCACGGAACTGGTGAAGGTGGCCGAGGAATATCCGACAGCGGGAATGGTCACCTCGTATGTGCTGGTAGGCTCGCGCGTCGGCTGGGATGGCCTTCCCTTCCCCAGCACTTTCATGAAGGGGCGGGATGTGTGCCGGCTGCGCCTGCTGCAAGGCGTTAAAGTTTTCGGTGGCCCCTCAGCCTCTCTACTGCGGACCAGCGTGGTAAGGGAACGCCAACCTTTTTACAAGGTGGGCAACTATCATGGCGACACGGAAGCTTACCTCGACTTGCTTCAGGAACACGACTTCGGTTATGTGCATCAAGTTCTTTCCTATAATCGGCGCGGCGAGGATTCGCGCACCACTCACTTCCTGCAGAGAGTCAATTCCTATGTTGTCGCCGACATTGAGGAACTGACCAGGTTCGGTCCTACTTACCTGACTGACGAGGAACGTGAGCGGCGCCTCCGCCAGGCTTACAAGGCGTATTACCAGTTCCTGGCAAAGCGGACGCTGGAGATGCCGGGCAAGGAGTTCTGGGACTATCATCGGGAGCGCTTGCAGAAGCTAGGGACCGGCATAGATTATTTCAAGCTCAGCCGATACATAATGTACCGGGTGCTGGACGGCTTACTGAACCCCAAGCGGGCGGTTGAGGCGTTAGCGCGCAAGGTTCTCGGCCGGACGCGTTTTTATAAACGTGCTCCGGCGGCGCCAGTTTCGGCAAGCTAAGGCTGGCGCCCGAAGCGGCCAAAGTTATTTGAGAGCGAGGTAAATGCGTTTCACGCAGAGCAGCGTTATTGGCGCTTGGGTTATTGATCCAAGTCCGCATGAAGACGAGCGTGGCCGTTTCATGCGGGCATGGTGCGCGCGCGAGTTTGCTGAACACAATGTCGAGTTCTCACCCGTGCAGGCGAACATGGGATTCAGCGTGCAGCGGGGCACGGTTCGCGGCATGCACTATCAAGAGGCGCCGGCCCTGGAAGCGAAGCTGGTGCGTTGCACCCGTGGCGCTATGTTCGACGTGGTTCTTGACCTCAGGCCAGGGTCACCCACTTATGGGCAATGGTACGGCGTGGAACTGAGTTCTCAGAATGGACGCATGCTGTACGTCCCGGAGCATTGCGGACACGGCTATCAGACTCTTGCGGGCAACACGGAAATGTTCTATATGACGTCGGCCTTCTACACGCCCGGCGCAGCGCGGGGAGTGCGCTTCGACGATCCGGCTTTCGGGATTGCCTGGCCTCTGCCTGCATCTGTGGTGTCAGAACAGGACCGTAATTGGCCGCTGATGCATGCCGGGGCTGGTTCGCAGGTGGAACGGCAAATGAATTCCATGAGAGAGAGTGCACGATGATGGTAGATATCGCCCTTCGAGAGCGCGAGGCCAACGGCACGCCAATTCGGGTGGGAATGATAGGAGCGGGAGCGACTGGGCGAGCGATCGCTCTGCAATTGGCGACCCCTGTTCACGGCATTCGCTTGATGGGAATCGCGAACCGCACGCCGGAGCACGGCGCACGGGCTTTCCGGGAAGCAGGAATTCTGCAATGGAGTCGCGTTGAGTCGGCACGTCAGGCTGAGGCGGCAATTGTTAGCGGTGTGCCGGTAATTGCTGATGATCCCTCCGTGCTCACTAACTGTGATGCCATTGACATCCTGGTGGAAGTTACCGGAACGGTCGAACCGGCAACGGGTGTCGTGCTGGATGCGTTTGAGCAGGGCAAGAGCGTGGTCCTGGTCAACGCCGAACTCGACTCCCTTATTGGCCCAATTCTGAAAGCGAAAGCCGATCAGGCAGGGGTCGTGCTCACCCATACCGACGGAGATGAGCCCGGCGTGGCTATGACACTGCTGCGCTATCTCCGCAGTTTGGGGCTTCGGCCAGTAGCCGCCGGTAACGTCAAGGGCATGGTGGACTACTATCGAAATCCCGATACGCAGCGGGCCTTCGCCGAAAAGAATGATCAGGACGTGCGCAAAGTCACATCTTTCGCGGATTCCACGAAACTGTCCATGGAGGCGACGGTCATTTCCAATGCAACTGGTTTCCACGTAGGCTGTCGTGGTATGTATGGACCAGCCTGCAAGGACGTGCGGGAAATGGCCAATCTGCTGCCCGCAGATCAACTACTCGCCAGCGGCTTAGTGGACTACGCACTGGGCGCGGCTCCCTACACAGGAGCCTTCGTCATCGTTCACGAAGACGCTCCTCTGAAAAAGGTTCAACTCGCGTATTACAAGTTGGGCGAGGGTCCATTCTACGTCTTCTATACACCGTTCCATCTGCCCCATATCCAGATAGCTTCGACCATCGGCCGGGCGGTGATTCATCAAGATGCTACGGTTGCGCCACTGGCGGGGCAGGTTTGCGAAGTGGTAACAGTCGCCAAACGTGATCTGAAGGCCGGTGAGCGACTGGACGGCGTTGGCGGATTCTGCGCGTATGGGCTTATTGATAATAGCGAAACAGCGCGTTCGATGTCGGCGCTGCCCATCAGCATGTCGGAGGACTGCGTGCTCCTGCGGGACATACGCAAGGACAGCGTGGTCTGCTTGGAAGATGTGAAGCTGCCGGCCGGCCGCCTGGCTGACCAGTTGTGGCGCGAACAGAATGCCCGCTGGCCCGGCAAGGCGGCCGAGGCGACCTCGGTTCAAGACGTGGTGAGCGCATGAGAACCTCCCAACACCGGACCAAGGAGTGGGCCCAGTGCCGGATATCGTAATCCTGGGAAGCGGAATGGCCGGGTTTGGTGCGGCTTATCGGCTGCATGCCGAAGGTATCGTCCCTGTGATGTTCGACAAGAACACCTACCATGGCGGCCATACTGCCTCGTTCCGTTATGACAGCGGCTTCCTCTTCGATCAGGGCCCGCATATTTCCTTCACCAAGGACCCGCGGATCCAGGAATTGTTCGCCGAGAGTGTTGACCACAAATACGAAACAGTGCAGATCACGCTCAATAACTATTGGCGCGGCTATTGGCCGTTGCATCCGGTACAACTGCACCTGCATGGCTTGCCGGAAGACGTGATCGTAAAGGTGATCACGGATTTTGTGGAGGAACGTCAAAGTCCCGAGCGTACCATTCGCAACTACGCGGATTGGCTGCTGGCGAGCTTTGGCCGGGCCTTCTCCGAGATGTTCCCCATGCAGTACACACGGAAGTACCATCTGACGACGGCAGAGAACATGAACACCGACTGGCTCGGGCCACGCATTTACCGGCCCTCATTGGAAGAGGTGTTGCGAGGCGCGCTCTCGCCTTCGGCGCCGCACGTTCATTACATCACCCACTTCCGCTATCCTACTGCCGGGGGATTCGTCTCTTACTTGACCAAGTTCGTGCCTTTGGGCAATCTGAAGTTTGGTTACGAATTGGTCTCCATTGATCCGCGCGCTCATAAGCTGCTGTTCGCCAATGGAATGGCGGCAGAATACGATGCGCTGGTCTCTTCTGTGGCGTTGCCGGACCTTGTCCCCATGATTCAGGGAACTCCGCAGGACGTGCTGGATGCGGCTCGCCGCCTGGCGTGCTCCACCTGCGTGCTGGTCAATGTGGGGGTTGACCGGCAGGACCTTTCCAGCGCCCACATGACGTATTTTTACGACGAGGATATTTGCTTCACCCGTCTCAGTTTCCCCCACATGCTTTCGGCGAAAAATGTTCCGCCGGGAGCGGGTAGCATTCAAGCGGAGGTTTATTTCTCCTCCAAGTACAAGCCGCTGACCCTTCCGCCTGAGGATCTGATTGAGCCGGTTATACGCGACCTGCGGAAGTGCGGACTGCTGCGTGAGAGCGACCACATCCTTTTCCGCAATGCCATGGTGGTGCGTCACGCCAATGTCATATTTGATTTGGAGAGAGCTGAGGCGCTGAAAACTGTCCACGGCTACCTCGACGATTTGGGCATCGCTTACTGTGGCCGATATGGCGACTGGGGTTACATGTGGACCGATGAGAGTTTTAAGAGCGGCGAACTGGCCGCTGAAAGAGCCTTGGAGCGTGCAGGAAGACGCGAGAGCGCGGTGCAGGTTTAGGTTTAGAACGTCTCCCCGAAAGACGGGAGGAGGCCCGGCATGAAAGTAGTGCTATTTTGCGGTGGTTTGGGCATGAGGATTCGGGAAGGCAACGAGAACACTCCCAAACCCATGGTCCACGTTGGTAACCGGCCCATTCTGTGGCACGTTATGAAGTACTATGCCCACTTTGGGCATCGGGACTTCATTCTCTGCCTGGGCTATCGCGCCGATGTGATCAAAAACTATTTCCTCAGCTACAACGAATGTTTGTCCAACGATTTCGTGTTCTCCAAAGGTGGCAAGCAGCTGCAGGTGCTGCATTCCGACATGGACGACTGGACCATCACCTTCGCCGATACCGGCGCCACCTCCAACGTTGGCCAGAGGCTGAAAGCGGTGGAAAAATACCTCGAAGGCGAAGAGGTGTTTCTTGCCAACTACACCGATAACCTCACTGATCTCGATCTCCCTCGCCTGCTGGATCACTTCTATCAGCGCAATAAGACTGCCGCTTTTCTCTGTGTCCGTCCGCCTCTGAGCTGCCACTATGTATCGCTGGGTGGAGGAGGGTTGATTGAAGAAATCAGAACCATGAATCAAAGCGGCATTCTGATTAACGGCGGCTACTTCGTATTCAAGCGCAGCATCTTCGATTACATTCGCCAAGGCGAAGAACTGGTGCAGGAGCCGTTTCACCGCCTGATCGCCGAGCGCGAACTCGTCGGCTACCCCTACGAAGGCTTCTGGAAGAGCATGGATACCTTCAAGGAAAAGCAGGAACTGGACGAACTGTACAGCAAAGGAATCGCTCCCTGGGAGCTTTGGAAGAGGTCGGGTAATGGCCGTGCAACACACGCCGTGGCTGCGCGAACGCTTGAGGCGAGTTAGAGCAGGGATACTCGGGGGACAGGGTGAACTGGAAAGAACATAGAGTGTTCGTGACCGGGGCCACGGGATTTATAGGTTCCTGGCTGGTTCGCGCGCTGCTGGAGCAGGGCGCGTACGTTATCACGCTGGTCCGCGACTGGGATCCTCAAAGCACGCTGATTCGCAGTGGCGACGTACAGAGGACGCGGGTCGTCAGCGGAGCGCTGGAAGACTACGCCACTCTGGAGCGGGCCATTAACGAGCACGAGCCCGACACCGTATTCCATTTGGGCGCACAAACCCTCGTAGGGACGGCGCTCCGCAGTCCCCTGCCCACCTTCGAATCAAACATTCGCGGCACCTACAACCTGCTGGAGGCCTGCCGCGTGCATAGCGATATCGTTAAGCGCGTGGTTGTCGCCAGCAGCGACAAGGCCTATGGAGAGGCTGAACGCCTGCCCTACACGGAAGAAATGCCGCTCAATGCGCGGCATCCTTACGACGTCAGCAAGAGCTGTCCGGATCTGATCGCCTTCACCTATGCCTGGACCTACGGGCTGCCGGTGAACGTGACCCGTTGCGGGAATGTCTATGGGGGGGGCGATCTGAACTGGAGCCAGCTAGTGCCCGGCACGATCCGCAGCGTGCTCAGCAACCAGCGTCCTGTGCTGCGCAGCGACGGCAGCTATACCCGCGACTTCATATTCGTGGCTGACGTGGTGGAGGCTTACCTGCTGTTGGCCTCAAGAACCGGAGCCGATCAAGTGATCGGTGAAGGCTTCAACTTCGGCTTGCAGAGCCGGGTTACGGTGCTGGATATGGTCGAAGACATCTTGCGGCTAATGGGGCGCTCTGATTTGCATCCTGTTATTGCCAATGACGCCAAGGGCGAGATCAAGGACCAGTCTCTGGATGCCAGCAAAGCCAAGCGCCTGCTTGCTTGGGGCCCCTCCTACTCCCTGGAAGAAGGATTGTTAGAGACCATCCGCTGGTACCAGGATTACCTGGGTCGCAGCAGTACGGACAACGCCGAAGTCCTGCAGGCGCATAGCTAAACCTCGTGCTGACGCTCGACTTCTCCAATCGCCCCGGTCCGCAACGAATCCTCTGCCTCGGCGCCCATTGCGACGATATCGAGATTGGTTGCGGCGGGACCATTCTGCGCTGGCTCAAGGAGCACTCTGCCCTGGAATTCTATTGGGTGGTGTTCAGCTCTGACAGGGAACGCAGGAAAGAGGCCATCCGCAGCAGTGAAGCCTTCCTGCGCGGTGCGCGAAAAAAAAAGGTATGCGTAGAACATTTTCGCAACGGTTTTTTTCCTTACGTTGCGACTGAAATCAAGGAATACTTCGAGGATTTGAAAGAGCGGTTCTCCCCCGACATCATCCTCACCCATTGCCGCGACGACCGGCACCAGGATCACCGACTGCTTTCCGACCTGACCTGGAACACCTTCCGGCAGCACCTTATCCTGGAATACGAAATCCCGAAGTATGATGGCGATCTGGGCCAACCGAATCTGTTCGTACACCTCGACGAACAAATCTGCCGGCTCAAAATCCGAAACATACTTGAAAGTTTCAAGTCCCAGGCTGACAAGCACTGGTTTCGGGAAGACGTGTTTCGGGCCATCCTCAGGTTGAGAGGAGTGGAATCGGTGGCGCCCGAACAATACGCGGAAGCTTTCTATTGCAGAAAGATGGCGCTGTAGTCCTCCACTCAGTTCACTCTGCCACCAAACACCAATGGCGACCCCGAGCTTTACCCAAGCGTCCCCGATAGTGAAGCCGACGCAATCTTCGCAGCCGCGTCCCATGGTGGCGCCGGCCAGCGCAGCCGTTATTGTGACCACAATGACGGTCATTGCCGCCGTGTTGCGCTTGCATTTGCTCGCCGCCAGGAGCCTCTGGATTGATGAAGCGGCGAGCGTAAACTTCGCTACCATGTCCTGGTGGCCTTTCCTGCGCCTGCTCTGGAGCTACCAGGGCAATATGACTCTCTATTATTTTCTCTTGCGCGGGTGGGTACACCTGGGCGACAGCGAAGCGGTAGTTCGCGGTTTATCGGTTCTGTTTGGCGTCGCCACCGTGCCCGCGCTTTATGCCTTAGGCACGCGCATGTTCGACAGGGTGACGGGCGTAACCGCCGCCGCCCTGTTGTCCGTCCACAGCTTTCATATTCAGTGGTCGCAGGAGGCGCGAGCCTACAGCCTTCTGACATTCTTGCTCGTCTTGACCACCTATTTCTTTGTCCGCGCCATGGATTCGCCACGGGCAAAACGGTACTGGGTGGCGTTCACTCTTTCAGCTGCCCTTAGTGTGTACGCGCACATATTTGCTGTATTCCTCTTGCCTGCATACGCCTTGGCGATCATCTTGCCGCGCCCCTTCACCGTCAAACTGCGGACAATCGCTGGCGCAACGGTGAGCTTTGCCTTGTTGATATTTCCCATAAGTGCTTTTGTACTGCTGCAGCATTCAAGTCAGATTGACTGGATCACCCGGCCCACGCTGGCAGACGTTTACCATTTCCTGGAGCTACTTACCGGACAAGGCGGATCGTGGTCAGTTGTGGCATACCTTGTACTCTGCGCGTTGGCGTTGATGCCGCTGTTTGGCAGTGAAGGTTCGGAACAAGAAGTGTGGTCCCTACGGCTTGTCGCTTTCTGGCTGGTGCTGCCTCCCGTATTGACTCTGGCCGCTACTCCGTTCAAGCCGCTTTTCTTTTCCCGCTATATGATTATGTGTGTGCCGGCCCTGATTCTCCTGGCCGGCCGGGGAATCTCACGCGTGGCGGCGATTCCAAGCGGCGGAAGGGCGATGGGGACGGCATGCCTCGTGGTCATAGTCTCCCTGTCCGCCTGGGGGACGACGCGCTACTTCACATCCACCACTCCGATCGAGGACTGGCGCTCTGCGGTCGGTTACATTCTGCAGCGCGAGCACCCGGGAGACGGCGCGGTATTTTTTATCCCGAATGATTATGGTTATCTTTATTACGTCCAGCGTGCTGAAAGCTCACAGGAGCACATCACCTTGGCGCCTTCTGTGTTGTATCCGACCGAGCCGCGGCGTCCGGTGAGCCGCGACGAGGTGCTGCGCGTCACCAAGGGCTGGCCGAGAGTCTGGCTCATTTTCTGCAATGAATCGGTCAACCCACAGGCGGCAGCCACGATGCAGTCCAGCATGAGTGAGCAATTTCAGAACGTGGATTCCCGTGTGTTCGCGGGTGAGGATCCGATTACAGTCACCTTATACAGCCGGCCGGATGCCGGTCGGTGATTTCAATGCCAAATTCCTGAATCGTAGTCGGATTAGCTTCGGAAGCTGGCATGGGCGTGCCATTCCCGACAGATCAATTATTCTTTAGCTTTTTTAGTTCCACCTCTCTCTGCCATGACACAATCCTCAGTTCCTCCCTCATTGAGGTCTTCCTTCTATCTTCGAATCGTATGCTTCTGCCTTTTCTTCCTGGCTTCTCTGGCGGGCACCGCGCAGATCTCCGTAACCACTAATCACAATGATAACGCTCGGACCGGTCAGAACCTGAGCGAAAGCATCCTGACCACCTCCAATGTGAACGTCAGCAATTTCGGAAAACTATTTTTCCGTACGGTTGACGGTTACATTTTCGCCCAGCCGTTATATCTCTCCGGTCTCAACATTGGAGGCGTCACACGCAACGTAGTGTTCGTGGCCACCGAGCACAATAGCGTGTACGCCTTTGACGCGGACGATCCCAACCACCCCGCCCCATTGTGGCACGTTAACCTCGGCACTCCCGTGCCCAGCAACGATGTGTGCATTGCTGTCTCCGATTGCCCCTACGATGATCTGCAGCCCGAAATTGGCATCACCAGCACACCGGTAATTGACACGGCAGGAAACGCCATCTATGTGGTGTCCCACACCAAGAACACCAGCAATTCGACCTACCATTTCTGGCTGCACAAGCTGAGTTTGACCACGGGCGCGGACATACTTTCCCCGGTAGAGATTACGACCACGTCTCCACAGGATACGTTTGAGCCATTGTTCCAATTGAATCGTCCTGGAATGTTGCTGCTCAACAACACCATCTACGTGGCTTTTGGATCGGCAGGAGATTTTGGCGACTGGCATGGCTGGGTCATGTCCTACGACGCTATTACGCTCAGCCAGTTGCATGTATACAACAGCACCCCTAGGGACCAGCAGAACTTCGTGCCCGGCGAGAGTGGCGGTGGAGGCATCTTCTCCTGCGGCCAAGGCCTGATCGCCGATACGAACGGCTACATCTACTTCTTCACCGGCAATGGTCCAATTAATGCTACCGGAGATGCGACGGGAGACTATGGGGATAGCGCCATCAAGCTGCGGGCATCTGACCTCGCCTTCATTGATTACTTTTCTCCCAGCGACGCTCTCACCCTGGGACAGAACAATATTGACCTAGGCGCGGGCGGACCGCTGCTGATCCCCAACACCAACCCTGGCCTGCTGGTCGGCGGCGGCAAGGACGGCGTGCTGCGCGTCCTGGACACTTCCAACATGGGGAAGTTCAACACCTCTGACCAGGTGGTGCAGGAATGGCAAGCCATTACCAATAGCGCCTGGATCATGGGCTCCCCGGTTTACTGGGACAGTCCAACATGGGGCCCCGTCATTTACCTCTGGGTGTCAGGAAATGTTGCTAAGGCATGGAAATTCAACGGCTCAACTTTTCAAACCACGCCGGTCTCCTCGGGAAGCATCAGCAGCCCCTTTGGCGAGTCTGATACATCCCCGATCTCCCTCTCGGCCAATGGGCAAACCGCAGGCACGGGAATTTTGTGGGCTCCCACTTCCCTTTCAGGCGATCCCAATAAGGCAGCCGTGCCTGGAATTTTCCATGCTTTAGATGCCGGCAATCTCAGCCATGAGCTCTGGAACAGCCAGCAGAGTCCGGCGCGCGACGGCGTGGGAATTTTCGCGAAGTTCACGCCCCCGACTGTCGCCAATGGCAAGGTTTACCTGGGGACCTTCTCCGGACAACTGCTGGTGTACGGGCTGAACCCGCCGGCGCCCAGCGGCATCGCTTATGTGCAGGGAACGTCGAAGTCGCTGACCACCTCCAGTTCTCAGGTTGCCGCTACCTACAGCTCGAGTCAGAAAGCCGGCGACTTGAACCTAGTAGTAGTGGGATGGGCGGATACGACCTCGACCATCCAGTCGGTTACCGATAGCCACGGAAACGCATATTCGGTTGCGGTTCCCCGCCAGTCCAGCAGCTCAGTATCGCAGGCCATCTACTATGCCAAGAACATCGTGGGCGGCACCAACACGGTGACGGTGAACTTCAACCAAAGCGCCAGCCTGCCCAGCGTTCGCATTCTAGAATATAGCGGGGTGGATACGTCCAGCCCGCTGGACGTGACAGCGAACTCCCAAGGTTCAGGAGGGACCGCCAACAGCGGGTCTGCCACTACTAACTTTGCCAACGAATTAATCTTTGGCGCGGACACCGTCTCTGCAAATACTCTCTGGCCGGGCGCGCCGTTTATTTCCCGCGTTCTCAGTACTGCCTCAGATATGGCCGAAGACCACATCGTAAATGTGGTGGACAGCTATAACGCGACCACCTCGGTTTCGGCCGGCAGCAACTGGGTAATGCAAATGGCCACCTTCAAGGCAGCCGGCCAGGGGTCGGGCAATCCCACCCCCACGGTGACCGGCATCTCGCCCACCTCCGGCTCCAGCAACGGCGGCACCGCTCTCACCATTACCGGCACCGGCTTCCTCGCCGGCGCCACTGTCAGTTTGGGCGGCACCGCCGCCACCGGCATAACCGTGGTCAGCAGCACCAAAATCACCGCCACCGCTCCCGCCCACGCCGCCGGAGCCGTCAATGTGGTGGTCACCAACACCGACGGCCAGAGCGGCACCCTGGCTGGCGGCTATACCTACACCAGCGCCTCCTCCACCATTGCCTTCGTGCAAGCCAAGTCCGCCACTCCGCAGTCGCCCACTGCCACCGTTTCCGTTCCGGCCATGACCCAGACCGCCGGCAATCTCAACATCGTAGCCGTAGGCTGGAACGACAGCGTCTCCTCCATCACTTCCATCAGCGATACGCTGCACAACACCTACAACATCGCTGCCGTTCTCACCACTGGCACCAACCTGCGCCAGGTTATTTACTACGCCCAGAACATCGCCGGCGGGAGCAACAGCGTGACCGTCACCTTCAACCAGGCCGTGCCCTTTGCCGACGTGCGCGTGTTGGAGTACAGCGGTTTGAGCACCACCGCTGCCTTCGACGCCGCTCTAGGCAACAGCGGCAGCGGGGCCACCGCCAGCGCTGGTCCGCTCACCACCGCCTCCGCCAACGAACTGGTGTTTGCCGCCGCCATGACCGGCGGCGTGATCAACTCCGCCGGCTCCGGCTTCACCGCCCGCATCAAGACCCCTGACGGCGACATCGGCGAAGATGAGTTGGCCGCTGCCACCGGCAGCTACACCGCCACTGCTCCCGTCACCCCCTACAACGGCACTTCCACTTGGGTCATGCAGGTCGCGGCCTTCAAGGCGGGACCCTGAGGCTCCAAAAGGCATGGCGGCAGAGCGCTACCCTTGGAGTGCATGATTTTGCACAGCAGAGGACCAGTCCTCAGGCGTGCGATGTAACTGTTTTGTTTTCAGTACTTCACAAGGTTAGCTGTGGTCATTAAGATGCTTTAAGGTGCTTGGACCCTTGTGAAGCCCTTATTCCTCCCCCGAAAAGTGGCTTCCCTTCGGGACCAGGGCAATCGCCCTGTGGTCTTTCCGAAACAGCTAAATGAGTATGGAGCATTCAAGGGAGGAGTAACCCACCCATGAGCAGTATCTTCAGGCGCTTTCCATTCTTCGCACGCGGAACAATGATTGTGGCAATGCTCACGACATTGCCAGTATTGATGGCGGCTCAAACCTTCGTACAGGCCACGAGCAACGTTCAGCCAACCACCACGAATTCCATTCAGGTGACATTTGCCAGTCCCCAAACGGCAGGGAATCTGAACGTAGTAGTAATCGGATGGGCCGACACGGGTTCGACTGTCCAATCTGTCGTCGACAGCGAAGGTAATGTCTACTTCCTGGCAGCGGGTACAAATGCAACAACTACGGGAGCTCCAGGTGCTTCTCAGGCTGTCTACTATGCAAAAAACATCAAAGGGGATACGGCGCCTGCAACGAATGCAATAACAGTTACCTTTAACCAACACCCAAAGGACGAAGATGTCCGGATCCTGGAATATAGCGGCCTCGATAAAGTGCAGCCACTGGACACGAACGCAGGAAATTCCGGCATTGGGACACCTGCTGATAGCTCTGCCGCGATTACAAACTCAGCTACGGACCTGCTGATCGGCGCTGGTACCAACACGGGCCCAGGGTCATTTTCGGCCCCCGGCAGCGGCTATGCATCGCGCTCATTTCCAGGCGGGTACGGTGACATCGTGGAGGACGAGAATGTAACGGCCACTGGTTCCTACAGTGCGTCCGCTATGCTGATCAATTCGGCCACTACCAAGTGGGTAATGCAGATGGTGGCCTTCCGGGCCGCAGGCCAGGGCGCGCTCTCCTTCAATGCGCCGACCATCACCTCGCTTAACGGCAGCACAGCCGCCGATACAGGCGGCGACCCCCTTACAATTACCGGCACCAACTTTGTGGCGGGTGCTACCGTCGTTTTCAGCAATGGCACCACATCAGCTTCTGCGATTAACTGCTCGGTTGCATCTGCTACCACCCTCAACTGCAGAACGCCCGCGTTTCCGCTTGGTCCGGTCGATATCACGGTGACCAATGTGGATGGAAAGTCGGCAACGCTCTCGGGTGCCTTGACCATTGCTCCTGCTAACCCACAAATTACGAAAATAACGGTAGTCTCAGGCAACAGCAGTACCAATGGCGGAACGAAAATAACGATCACCGGAAGCGATTTTGCTGACGGCGCCAGCGTCACCGTCGGAGGTGTTCCAGCCGACCAAGTCTCAGTTGAATCGAACACCATCACCTGCAGTGTGCCCGCGAACAGTGCGGGGCCCGCCGAGGTGGTGGTCACGAATCCGGGCGGCAGCGCAGCGACACTCCCGAACGGCTTCACCTACTTCACTGGTGGTGGTATCAGTTTTGTGCAGGCGCACTCGGGTGTTGTACCTCAATCCGGATCCACTGCCGGTGCGACATACACCTCGGCACAGCTTGCCGGAGACCTCAACGTGGTCGTGATCAGCTGGGCCGACAACACAGCCCAGGTCCAGAAGGTAACGGACAGCGCTGGGAACACCTACTTCCAGGCGCTGAACCCAGTGGTCATCAGCAACCTGAGCCAGGTGATTTACTATGCCAAGAACATCAAGGCCTCAGGGGCGAACGGCAACACGGTCACCGTGACCTTCTCGGCCAGTGCCACTACCCCTGACGTGCGGGTATTGGAGTACGCGGGTATAGACCCCGTCAATACAGTTGATATGGGGGGAGTGAAATCTGCATCCAGCCCTGTCATTGGCACGACCGCGGACAGCGGCCCGTTTACCACGACCTTCGCTAACGACCTGGTCATTGCGGCGGTTGCCCCGAGCACCACAGTCTCCGCCGGCGGCCCCGGGTTCATCACGGTCAGTCTGCCATCCTCAGGTGATTACGTGGAGCACACAATTACTTCCACAGCCGGTCCCCTAGATGCCCAGGCCACTCTAAAAGCGGGTGCCTGGGTAATCCAGACCGTAGCCTTTCGTGAAAGTGCGGCGGCATCTCAGCCGAATTTCACGGTGAGCGCGTCGCCCGGCACTATATCGGTTTCTGCGGGGAGTTCTGCCAGCTATACAATCACCGTTACGCCGCAGAATGGCTTTAGTTCGGCAGTGAAGCTCTCAGCCAGTTGCCCGCCTAATGTTCAAATCACCTGCACCATCAACCCCGGCAGTGTCACGCCCGGAAGCACCTCCGTTACCGCCACCCTGACAGTGGCTACTACGGGCGCCAGCGCGGCACTGTTTGCGCCGCAGGGAAAACAACTGCTTCCGCTCTATGCCCTGTTCCTGCCCTTGCCTGGTATCGCCTTTATCGGTGCGGGCTGGGCGGGCTCGCGGAAGCGCAAGCTGGGGATCGGAGCCGGCATTGTGCTGACGTTCTTGCTGCTCCTGCTCCTGCTTGGCTGCGGTGGCGGCGGTTCCTCCGGAGGTGGCGGCGGTGGCGGCGGCAATGGCGGAACGCCCGCCGGAACCTACAACATCACCATCACGGCGACGTCGGGGTCGGTGTCTCACACGGCCACGGCGGCTGTAACCGTGCAGTAGAATTCGGAGAGCCGATGCTCGCGCTGAGACTCGAGTATCGGCTCTCCCTCGGGTAATTGAAACAAGCAGTGGTCAGCCCTTTGCCTTATGTGCATCAGGTGGACCGCGGATTGCCCTTTGTCTCCCCCGCACATCCTAAGGTTCTGAATGTGCTAACTTGGTTTGGTAATTGGTGAGGTGCCCCATGAAGTTCGTACTACGCTGTGCTTACGTATCTGCTGCTGCACTGTTGTTCACGCTCGGTGCGCTGGCGCAATCCACATCGACACAACCGTCTCCTTCGCCAAAGCCCGGAGTGCAACCGGCCGTTGCTCAACCGATGACACCGCAAGCATTATCAACCCAGCCGAAGGGTGTGACGGTCGGTGCCCCCGCTAGCCCGTCGACAACGGGAGGAAACCAGGCGCAAACCCCCGGCAGCGCTGCAACAACGCCTCAAACGTCGGCGACTGTGGCAGCGGCGGACATGCTGATCGGTCCCGGCGATCTGCTTACCATCAGCGTGTTGGGCGCGCCAGAGTACACCCAGGACTTACGGGTTGATTCCGCCGGTAATGCGTCGCTCGCCCTTGCCGGGGCTGTTCATATCGGTGGTCTCACCATCGCCCAGGCGCAACAAGAGATTCGTAAGCGGCTTATGGATGGTGGATACTTCGCCGATCCGCAAGTCTCGGTGTTGCAGAAAGAGTTCGCCACCCAGGGCGTATCGGTTTTGGGTGAAGTAACCCGCCCCGGCGTGTACCCGCTGCTTGGGCCACATACCTTGTTTGACGCGCTTTCCATGGCCGGCGGTACAACCCAGCTGGCCGGCAGCACGATCACCATCAGCCACCGGGCCAATGAGAAGCAGGAAACGGTCGCATTCGCCAACGATGGAAAGAATTCGACAACAGCCAATGTGAAGATCTATCCCGGTGACACAGTTATCGTTTCTAAAGCGGGCGTTGTCTACGTTGTGGGAGAAGTAACCGAACCCACCGGAGTGGTGATGAACAGCAGTGGCATCACCGTGTTGCAGGCTATCGCTATGGCGAAAGGACCAAAGGGCACGGCGGCGCTTGATAAGTCCAGGATTGTTCGCAGAACACCCGACGGGCCGAAAGAAATCCCCATCGAACTGAAGAAGATCTTAGCTGCCAAACAGCCCGACTTAAGATTGCAGGCCGAGGACATCGTGTTTGTTCCCAGCAGCGCGGCCAAAAGTGTCTTGAGCCGCGCCGCAGATACCGCCGTCCATCTGGCAACCGGTGTAGTGGCTTACCGCGCCTTGTACTGAGCGTTACTCGGAATCTCCTCCTCGCCCGCTCTGCTGACCTTATCGAAGTTCAGCGGGCGGTCTGGAGTTTGTCTGTTCGAGTTCCTGCTGGCTAGAATAATTCTGTGTAGAGTGCTTGAGTTTTCGCGGCACCTGCTCGCCTATTTCACAGGTGCGCCACCCCGTCGTGATCTTCGCCGTTTTCCTCGCGGTGTTTTCCTTCCCTTGCCACACCGTTCCACGCCTCGTCTCCCAGGAAGCCTCTTCGTAACGACCCAGAACCTTTGTAGCTCCTCCCGCGGCCAAACATGATGGCACAAGTGAGCTGCCTGCTTGCTGCCCTTGAGTCGGAAGGCCAGCTCCAACGACAATAGGGGGGTGAGGAAGAAAGTCATCGTCATCGGGCTTGACGGCCTGGAACCAACCATTGTTGAGCGCCTGCTCCAGCGCAACGAACTGCCTAACTTGGCGCGCATTCGCGAGGCGGGAACCTACGCCCGCCTCCAGACCACCTACCCCGCTCAAACCCCGGTGGCTTGGTCCTCCTTTGCCACCGGAACCAATCCCGGCGGGCACGGCATTTTCGATTTCATCTGCCGCGACCCCGAGACTTACCTTCCTGATCTGGCCCTGAGCCGCTTCGAAAAACCCAAGAACATGTTTTCCCTTCCCCGCGTAGTTAACAAGCGGAGAGGTGTACCGGTGTGGCAGCGGCTGAGCGACGCCGGCGTGCCCAGCGTGGTCTTGCGCTGCCCCTGCACCTTTCCCGCGGAGGGCCTGCAGGGAAGGATGCTCTCCGGTATCGGCGTTCCTGACCTCCGGGGCGGGCAAGGTACCGGCACGTTTTACACGCAAGACCGTACCGCAGCCGCCAAAGAACACGAAAATGTCGTGTACCTGGACTCGGAGCCTGAGTTGCTCACGTATGCCATAGGCCCGCGCAATATGCGCAGCACGCCCGCCTCGGACTTGAAGGCCGAACTCCGCGTCAGAGTGGACCGCTCGGAAGGCAAGCTGAGCATCATCACCGGCGGCACTCCCGCTGTGGTGGATTTGCCCAGGGGTGCCTGGAGCCCATGGGTGCGTCTCAAATTCAAAGTCTCCATGCTGCAGGCCATGAGCGGGCTGGTGCGCTTCTATTGCCGGCAGGTGGCGCCGCTAGTGGAGTTTTATGCTTCCCCCATCAATTTTGATCCCGCCACGCCGCCCTTCCCCATTTCCTTTCCGGCAGGCTACGGCAAGGAATTGTCGGAGGCGACTGGCCTGTTTTCCACCATCGGCATGGCGGAAGACCACACCGGCCACAACAACGGCCGCTTTGACGAACAAGCCTATGCCGATCAGTGCGAGCTCGTGTTCCAGGAACGTGAGCGCATGATGGTTCACGAATTGGAGCGGTTCACCGAAGGTTTTTTCTTTGTGCTCTTCGATACGCCAGACCGTCTGCAGCACATGTTCTGGCGCTTTGTGGATAAGCAGCACCCGCTATTTGACCCTGAGCGCGCTTCCGAGTTCGGGCCGCGCGTTGCACAGTTGTACCAGCGCTGCGATCGCACCTTAGGACAAGTGCTGCAGCGCATGGATGAGCAAACGCTCCTCATCGTGCTCTCCGATCATGGCTTCAACTCTTTTCGCCGTGGCTTCCATACCAACACGTGGTTGTGGCAGAGCGGCCTGCTTGCGCTGCAGGATGGCAAGAAGCCGGACGAGCAATTGGGCGAGGGCTTCCCCGGAGTCGACTGGTCAAAGACCTACGCTTACGCCGTGGGCTTGGGGGGAATTTACCTGAATTTGAAGGGCCGGGAGCGTGGCGGCATTGTCGAGGCGGGGAGTGTCGAGGCGGAGCGCGCCTGCCGCGCGATTCAGGAAGGGCTGGCAAATTTTGTGGACCAGGAAGCAGGAACGCCAGCCATCCACAGCGTCTCGCGCAAGGAACAGATTTATTCCGGTCCCTACATCACAGACGCCCCCGACCTGCTGGTAAATTTTCATCCCGGCTACCGGGTGTCCTGGCCGACCTCGCTGGGGGGATTTTCGCATTGCCTATTCGAGAACAACGCCCGGCGTTGGAGCGGAGATCACATCATTGATCCGGATGCCGTTCCCGGCATTTTCTTTATGAACCACGCGGCAATCCACAACCACGTCGGCATACTGGACCTTGCGCCCACCATATTGAAGTACCTGAATGTGCCCGGATATGACAACATGGAAGGCCGACCTCTCTTGTAACTTCTCCGCAACTCCGCACAAGCACAACAGAACAACGTATCCGGCATGCTTACAAAAACACAGACTAAGGCTGCTCCCAAGCTGCTGCCTCCCTCGCCTACAAGCCGGGTAGCTTGCCGGAATGTGAACGGGCCTCCGCTAAGGTTCTCTCATTGCCCACCCCACCTGGAGCGCCGCGTGACCAGAGTTCAAGTTGTTCGTACTCTTTCTCATTCCACATCAATTGTGGCAGCGCTAAGGAATCTAGCAGGCGGAACGCCGGGGCGGAGCCACTGTAGCCCAGGTCCAACAGTGGTGGCTGAGGTGCCAACACACTCGGCAGTATCCTGGTGCCCACTGACCTGGCGAAGGATACCGAACTTACTCCGTATGGCACCTCCGTGCCATCGGCTGGCACGAAGGTGCCATTCTGGCCGTTGTTGCTAAGCCCTTATGCTGTAGCAGGTTCCGTTGCTCCTACAAACACTTCTCCAGCTATCCAGCTTGGCGGTACGCCCTGCTTTGGCGCCTAACTCTGGGGGAAAATATGAAGCACCAGGAAGTTTCTGCGGATGAGCTCTTCGCGGCCATGCGTTTGGGCAGCGAGTCAATTGTGCGGCAACTGGTGTTGCGAGATGCTCTGGTCGCTCACAGCCGGGATGAAAGCGGCGTGTCGGCAATCCTGCACTGCCTTTACGATTGGGACCTTAGCATGATGGAAATCTTGCTGGCCTCTTCGCCGGGATTGGACATTTTTGAAGCCGCAGCCCTGGGCAAAACAGAGCGGGTTGAGGCATTGCTGAGCTGTATGCCGGAACTGGCACGCACCTGGTCAGCCGATGGTGTCACCGCTCTGCATTTGGCGTGCTTTTATGGGCAGGAGGAAGCGGCGCAACGCCTGTTGGAGGGCGGAGCGGACCCCTCCGCGCACAGCCGTAATGAACAGGGCAGCACGCCGCTGCACGAAGCTGCTGGCTGCGGCCATACCGATATTGTGCTATTGCTGCTGGCCCACGGCGCTGAGGTCGATGCCACTAACAACCTGGGTTGGACCGCTCTGCACCTCTCTGCCAGCCAGGGATACCAGGACGTTGTAGAGTCCTTGCTGCGATCCGAACCTCATTTTTACAGGACGGAAGAGGGACAAACGCCGCGCGACCTGACCCGGCCTGACGGCCACGCGACAACCGCCCGAGTGCTGGATTGCCTAGTTAAGGGCTGATTCTGCCCTCCTCATTTTCCACTTAAGGCCAAAGCCGATTGCCCTTTCCTGCTGCCGCCCGTAGTATTGTCTGTAACTTTGCGCCACTCCACGGGGACTTATTTTGCGTTTCTCGGTTGACCCGCACCGATTTCTATCCCGGCTAAAGACCACTACCGCGCCCGGCGAGTTGCGGCGTATAGAACGGGTACTGGCAACGACCCGGCTCTTTTTGGCGACGTCGTTCCTGGCTGCGATGTACGTAGTTCCTACTGAGCCCGGGCATTATCCGCCGGTGGTTTACCTTCTTCTTTTCCTTTATCTCATCCACTGTTTTGTGATCATGGTTCTGGCGCGGATTCGGCTCCAACCTACCCTGGCATTTCGCCTGTTTGTCCATGGAGCCGACATCCTATGGCCCACCGTAGTCTCGCTGTACACCAAGGAGGCTATCAGCCCGTTTTTCCTGTTCTTCCTGTTCGTTTTGCTGGAAGCAGCCTACCGCTGGGGACTCTGGGAAACACTGGCTACTTCTGTGGCCAGTATTGCCCTGCTGGCCGCGGAGAACGCAGTTGCCCGCTGGGTCCTTCTGCCGGCCGCCTTCCAGATTCATCCTGAACTGAACCGCCTTCTCCTGAGCGCTGCCTATCTTTTGTCCATGGGCCTTTTGATTGGGTACTTGGCGGAAAACGAGAAGCAACTGCGTGCAGAGAAAGCGGTGTTGAGCCGCATTCTGGCCATGGCACGGGTGGACCTGGGACTCACTGGCAGCCTCCAGCAGATTTTTGGCGAACTCATTCAACTCTTCGGCGCTCGCACGGCCCTGCTGGCCATTGAGGAGTCACACAGCTCACGCCTTTCCGCGTGTGAAGCCACGTCCATGGCGGGGGCCGGAGTGGAACTTCGATGGTTGCCGGCGGCAGAGGTCACTCGTGAAGCCTACCTTTTTCCTGCCGCTGCCCACACCTGGTTTGCTGTGCGAGCAGCCCATGTTGTCCGTTTGGCAGCTGTGGATGCCAACGGCTCACGTTTGCGCAAACTTACTCCGGACTTCCTGGCGCCGCTTCTGGCCGCCCGTTCCTTCCAGTCGCTATTGGCCGTTTCCCTGGCCACCACCGACGAGTGGTCCGGGCGTCTATACCTGTTTGATCCCACCCTGCCCACCGACCGCGAGGAAGCCCTGCGCTTCCTGCAGGATTTGGTGCGGCAGGTAGGACCCGCCGTTTCCAATGTTTACTTACTTGCCCGTTTGCGGCAGCGTGCCGGAGCCATTGAGCGCGCGCGCGTGGCCCGGGAGCTGCACGATGGCGCTGTACAATCACTGATCAGTGTGGAGATGCAGGTAGACGTCCTGCGCCGGCGCGCAGACAGTCAGCCTAGCGAGGTCGTGCCCGAGCTAGGCAGAATCCAGAGGCTGTTGCGGGAGGAAGTGCTTAAGTTGCGTGACCTCATGCAACAGATGAAGCCGCTGGCGGTGGATGCCAAAACCCTGGTTCCCTTCCTGCAGGATACAGTGGCCAAGTTCCAACGCGAGACCGGCATCTCTGCGCGTTTCACCTGCCAGGAAACCAGCGTCGATCTGCTCCCTAAGGTTTGTCGAGAAGTGGCGCGCATTGTGCAGGAGGGGCTGGTGAACGTGCGCAAGCACAGCCGCGCCCAGCACGCAGTGGTGCAACTGCGGGCTGCTCCCGACAGTTACCACCTGGTTATCCAAGATGATGGCTCTGGATTCGAATTCTCCGGCCGCCTCGGACAAACGGAACTGGAAAGCCAGCACAAAGGGCCGGCGGTAATCCGGGAACGGGTACGTTCCATTGAAGGTGAGCTCACGGTAGAATCCGTTCCAGGTCATGGCTCGCGATTGGACGTCATGATTCCTCAAAAACATCGCGTCGCGTATGCATAAGACCTCACAACCTGTGCGCATCCTGCTTGCCGACGACCACCCCATCTTCCGTGACGGACTTCGCCGCCTGCTGGAAACCGAGCCAGGATTCCGTGTCGTAGGGGAGGCTTCTGACGGCGCTGAGGCTGTGGCCATGGCAAAGAAGCTCAAGCCCGACCTGCTGCTACTGGACTTGGCCATGCCCAAACACCCGGGCCTGGAAGCAGTGCGCGAACTGGGAAGCAGTGACACTCCCATACGAATCCTGCTGCTAACAGCCGCGGTGGAAAAGGAACAGATTGTGGAAGCTTTGCAACTGGGCGCCCGCGGCGTGGTACTGAAGGAATCGGCTACCCAGTTGCTACTCAACAGCATTCGGGCAGTTATGGCCGGACAATATTGGGTCGGTCGCGAAACCATTTCCAACCTTGTGGAATACCTGCGCGGGTTGCTGGCTCCGCCTCCCACGCCCAAGCAGAGGAAGTTCGGACTCACGCCGCGCGAGCTGGAGATTGTCTCCGCAGTGGTGGCGGGCTATACCAATAAGGATATTGCCGCCCATTATAAGATCAGCGAAGATACGGTTAAGCATCACCTCAGCAATATTTTCGACAAGTTGGGCGTCTCCACTCGGCTGGAATTGGCTCTCTTCGCTGTCCACCAGGATCTACCCTTGGTCCCCCTGGAACAGGCCTCCAGCTAGTCTTTCTGATTAATCAGCTTTCCCTGGCACGTCCGTGCCAGGGAATTGCGACGCTTGTGCCATTCGACGTCGTTCTCTTCCTCGCTACTATGCTACGGCTGTTGCCGCTTCGTCGCGGGAAACCCTGCTGTCATCCAGGAGAACCACGTGATCCAACTTCTTCACGGGATGTGGAACGACAACAATGGTCAGGACATAGCCGAGTACGCGGTCATGATGGCGGTCATACTTGTAATTGTTCTGGGCACCATCCGGCTCATAGGATCCGCAGCCAACAACACCTTTTCTGCCGTGGCCAGCAATATCAGCCAGGTATGAAGAGCGCATCCATGCCTTCATCGCAGCCTTCGCTGGAGTGGTCGCTCTAAACAGTGAGAAATAAAAAAGGCGCAGCGTCCCGGGGCCGGAAACTGCGCCTTTAGCTCTTCTAACGGCCGTGCCAGGTATGAACAACCCAGCCAAAAGTTGCGCTGGAAAGCACGGCGAAGACAAGGTTGAAGGGGGAGGAGAATTTTACTGCCGTGGAAATAGCTGCGGGCTGTTTGCTTACCGCCGGGGGCGCGGCACGCCGTTTGGGGTTGATAACCATTTTGCGTCGCAGGCGCGTTTCCATCATTCGCGCCTCTTCCTGCAGAAGCTGAAAGTTGTGGTCCGGGAGACCTTGCTGCTCTTCCGGCAATGGCCTTAGCATTGGGTTAGCGCCTCCGAAAGATTTTTACTGCGACGGCCCCAGGACTGCTATAAAGAGACTCCGCCCTATCCAGGCAATCCGTCAAGCCAAATCGACTCTGTAGAGCTTTTTGCCTAGCAGAACTAAGGTTGGGGCCTTAATCTCAATTCATCCAAGCAAATTTCCCTTTAACCGTTTAGGGCAAAACTGTGAGGTGTGTCACAAGCTTCTGGTCAGGCGCCGGCCGGCTTGCCCTCTTGCTCGGCCTGAATGTTGGGAGTGCCCGACCCGACGAGCTTGAGCCTGGGAGAGCGATTAATGGCATCCAGGACTTCCCGCGCAATCCGGTCGTCAATTGTGTTGGCTTCATCCAGTTCCACCGGGTAGCGGATCACCACTTCCAGGCCACTCTGCGCGAGGCGCAGCCGTGTCTCTGGATGCAAGGAGTTGACCGACAGTGGGCCCAGGCTCTTCTCCATGCTGTGCCGCTGCTTCTCCATACGCTCGCGATAGTGCTCAAAAACTGCATTAACTGCTCCCGTTAACCGTTCTTCCACCTTGTGGTAATCGCTCTCCGCCGCTACGGTGAGAGTGATCTGATGCCAGTCAAATCGAGTACCGGGAATCTGCTTAAACAGCCCCGCTGTGGGCTGAAAAACTACGGAATTGGAGAATACCACCATGCGGCCAGTAGGCGTGCCCCATGAACCGTTGCCAATCTCCATCAGGTGCATCCGCACCAGCCCAATCTCCACCACTTCCCCAGTTACACCGGCAATCTGCACGCGATCCCCCACGCGTACCCCATACTTGCCGATCAGGAAGAAATATCCTGCGACCGAAAGGATCACGTTCTGCAGGGCCACGGCGATGCCGGCGGTAAGCAGGCCTGCGAAGGTGGCTAAAGTTCCCAATTCACTGGCGAACGCTACTGCCACAATTACCGCGATTAGCGACCAAACCACGATCCGCCGCAGCAGTAAGAACTGGTAACGTCGTCTTACGTCCGGCACGTACCGGAATGTGGCTTTGCGCCAGATGCTCGAAAGTACAAATACGAATCCAAGAATAACGGCCAGCACAATAAGCCGAAGAGCAAGGCTCTTTAGCTCGTTGATGTACTGCGAGTGCACACTGTCGCGCCAGTTGGCCAGACTGCGACTGTACAGATCGAGCAGAATAGATTGCTTGGCCAGTGGTAGAACTATGCCTGAGAGCTGCTTGAACTGGGCCGTGAGATCGTCCAGTTGCTGTTTCTGCAGTTGGAGAACCGCTGCATCCTGAGAGTCGGGCTGGTTGGAAAGCGCATCGCCGCGCTTCACCAGGTCCCGGAGTGTGCCCAGCAGGGGAGAGCGCATGGCCTTGGCGGCATTCGCCAGGGCGGCGGTCTGAGCCATGCCCTGCTCGAGGATGCGGCTGCGCCGCCGAAGACCAAAGAGCTCCGTCAGCAAGGCCAGGATGCCGGAGGGCTCGGCTTTGCGAGGATTGGCAGCGGCAACCGTCGCGGCCTGAGCAGCGGCAGCTTTACCGGATTCCGTAGCTGCCGCCGGTATGGTGCGGGCTAGATCCTCAATCTCGGCCTGCAGGCTGCCGGAGGTCAGTCCGCTGATGCTACGCCCGCTGACAAACTCAATCATGCTGCGCAGCGAGTCGCGACGGGCTTGCAAAAGATCGAGTTCGCTTTGCGTCTCCGCGACGGTGGAGGCCAGGGTGGCCCGCCGGCGTCCACTGGCGACATCGAGCTCCGCTCGCAACCCGGCCAGCTCCTGTTGCTTGGCCTTCACTTGCTGCTCGGCCTTCGCAACCATCGCCACAAGCGACTGATAATGGCCTGGAACGCTCGCGCCAGAGGGCAGGACTCCGCCTATATTGCCTTTCGCGTTGAGCAGTTGAGCGTCCGCGCGGGCAAAGTCGAAAGAGAGGCGAACCACCTGGTCAGCCAATTGCCGATTCTGGTTAAGGAAGACCACATCGCTGGGCTCGGTCGCGACTTCCTGCTGCGTAGTGAGCTGGCGATACCAGACAATTGTCTGATTCAGGAACGAGATGACGCTCTGGGCGTCGGGGGAACTGGGCGCATTGCTTGCGTTGCCGGATTGCGCCGAGCCCGGATTACCCGCGATCAACACCAGCAACAGAGGTAACGCCAAAATACAACTCGATCTGGGAAGGGACATGCAGCACTCATGGAAGTGGCTGCCCCCAGTTTAAATGAAGCATCACCATAGCGTCTGTTGTCGCCGAACAGATGAGCGGCTCCAGCCAAGGGACTCAGCCCAAAGGGGATTACCTGGATTGCCTGCCTTAAACCGCAGCCCTGGAACAGAGCGCAACTCAGAGAAGCCGTAACTGGTGGAAGTCACTTTCGTAACCTTCCGCTCGTAATGGCGGTGGGGTAGCTTGAATGGGAGTCCTTCCCAATGCCGGTGTCTTGGCAAGCTCAGTACTACAGGCGAGGGTTACTAGCGTGATCTGCCGCTTTGTTGATCAAAGGGTGGATTTCTTCGCAGTGCTGGAGGAAAAACTGGGTGACGGCTTTTCCCTCAGTGCCGCCCCGGAAGACGACTACGACGCTCTGGGCGCCAGCGACGTCCTCATTTGCAGCCTGCCTGCCGCCGAAAACCCAGACTTCCCCGCCAGCCTGAAAACGCTGCAGATCCTGGTGCGCAACCCTGCCGGCATTCCGGTGGTGGCCTTCCTTTCCACGGATGAGCGCGAGGTGATGCGCGAGGCAGTTTCGGCCGGGGCCTTCGACCATTTTGTGGAAAGCGGATCCATGGAGGAACTGCGCCTGGTGCTGCGGCGCGCCGGCCGCTTTCAGGAGCTGCGGCGCGAGTTGCAGCGCCTGCAGGCCAGCCCCAAGGACGACGAGTTTTCTGCCATGGTCGGCACCGATGAGACCATGCGCCCGGTATTTTCCCTGGCCTCCAAGGTGGCGCCCACTGACGCCAACGTGCTGATCATGGGCGAAAGTGGCACCGGCAAGGAACTGCTGGCACGCTCCATTCACATGGCCAGCCCGCGTGCCTCGGAGCCATTCACCGCGGTGGCTTGTTCCTCGCTGCCCGAAACGCTTATCGAAGCGGAGTTGTTCGGCCACGAAAAAGGCGCTTTTACAGGCGCCAATGCGGCGCGGGTCGGGCGCTTTGAAGCCGCGGGGAAGGGTACTATCTTTCTGGACGAAGTCGGCGACTTGGCACCCGCACTGCAGGTAAAACTGTTACGGGTATTGCAGGAGCGCACTCTGGAGCGGCTAGGCAGCAATCAAAGCCGCCCCATGGAAGCCCGCGTCATCTGCGCCACCCACCGCAACCTGCAGCAACTGGCCAAGGAGGGCAGCTTCCGGCTTGACCTCTACTATCGCCTGAACACCGTTGAGATCACGCTTCCGCCCCTGCGGGAGCGGCGGGACGATATCGCCGTGCTGGCACACAGCTTCCTGCAGGGTTTTAACCAGCGCCATCACCGCTCCGTGCAACGCCTCTCCGCCGTCGCTCTTTGCGCGCTGGAGGAATATGACTGGCCCGGCAATGTACGTGAACTGCAGAATGTAATCGAGCGTGCCATCGTGATTTGCGACGGTTCAGAAGTCGGGATCGAGCACCTTCCTTCGCAGTTTGCTGCCTGGTCCGATACCGAATCCGGCAGCTCGTTTGACGAAGAGGTACGCAATTTCAAGCGGCGCTTGATTTTGCGCACCCTGGCGGAGTGCGGCAACAACAAGGTCCAGGCCGCACGCTTTCTCAAAATTGCGCGCTCGTCCATTCACCGCCTGATTGAAGAGCTTGACATTCCTGCCACTGTGCACTGAACACTGTGCTCCGCCGGGGGATGTACTTCCGTCACTTGGAGTCATTGCCCTTCCCACCTAGCATGATCTTGTACACCTCGTCGCCACTGTTATGCCCGTCGCAACCGTCGGAATTCTGGCTTCTGAAAGCGAGCAACTGGATCTGCTGCAGACCGTGGTAGATGCTACCGCGGCCGGACGCACCATCCTCAAGGATGCTTTGCCTGACCTGGAGTCCTTTACTCGCAAGGTCCGCGAACTGAAGCCCCAAGTGCTGCTGGTGGATATTCCGCTCCGCAATCCCGGCCAGGCACTAGGGGTTATTGAGCGGCTTCACAGCGAGTTTCCTCAGCTCGCCATTTTCGCTTGTGGTGATATGACGAAGCGGCAGGTCATTGTGGAAACCATGCGCGCTGGAGCCTGTGAATTTCTCGACCGCCCGCCCAGTACGCAGAGCCTGCTGGACGCGTTTTCGCGGCTCCAGGCCACCCGCCGCAAGGCGGCTGACGATCCCGGCCGTGGCCGGGTAATCACCGTGCTGAACGCCAAGGGTGGTTGTGGAGCCACCACCGTTGCCGTAAACCTAGCAGTCGCCTTAAATGAGACCCATGGCAACAGTTTGCTGGTGGACTTGGCACCTATCGGTCATGCTGCCCTGCACCTCAATGTAAAACCCACTTTTGGCGTGCTTGACGCCTTCCAGAACTGCCATCGCTTGGACAGTTCCCTGCTTGATGGCTTCGTGACCCGCTGCGACTCCGGCATTCATCTGCTGGCGGCTCCGCAGGTGCCAACCCCAATGAAACCGGCCGAAGACGAAGTCAGCCGTGTGTTCGAGCTGGTCGCCAGTCATTACAAATACGTGGTGGTGGATGTTTCCTCCCGGCTCGATCCACTGGTGCAGATGGTATGCGCCTTTTCCGATACCATCCTGATGATTGCCGAAACAGACATGATCGCGCTGCTATGGAATGCGGCCCGGGTACACAGCTATCTGGGAGAAGCGTCTTCGCGCGACAAGGTCCGACTGGTGCTCAATCGCTTCCGCAAGACGCCGGAATTCAGTGATGCCGATGCCGAAGCCGCGGCTGATGCGCGTATTTTGTGGAAGATTCCCAGCCAGTATTTCGTTGTGGGCGCCGCCATTGACCGGGGCACCCCGGTAGCATTGCAGAAAAATACCGACGTGGCCCGCTCGTTCCGTGGCCTGGCAGCCCTGCTGGCGCAAGATCAGAACCGGCCGTCCCGCCGACTCCTTAACAGCGAATACGCCAGCCGAATTCGCGCTTTCTCTACCTGAGCCACGTTTCCCCTCTTATAATGCTCGTGTCCCAGATTGGCCGCCGGATGTTTATCCGTTAGCAAAATGGTGTTTCGGCGGGTTCCTCGCATCTAACAGGCCGCATGCGCGCGAACGTGGCAGCCCTGATGGCGGAGTCTGTCGGCCTGGCGGAGTGTCTCGACCGCCTGGCTGCCCGCAGACATGCGGACCGCCCCGTTTCCACCTATCGCCTGCAATTTAATCGCGAGTTCCGCTTCGTGGATGCGCGCGCGCTGGTGCCCTACTTGCACGCTCTCGGTGTCACTCACTGCTACTCCTCTCCGTTGCTGAAGGCTCGTGCCGGCAGCGCTCATGGTTATGACATTACAGACCACAACTCCCTCAACCCTGAGATAGGCAGCGAAGAGGAATTTCACGCGCTGGTTTCGGAGCTACACGCAAACGGCATGGCTCTCATTCTGGATACCGTTCCCAATCATATGGGAGTGGGACACGGCGACAACCCCTGGTGGCAGGATGTACTGCAGAACGGACGCAGCTCTGCCTACGCCGATTTCTTCGACATTGACTGGGAGCCCTTCAAGCCCGAGCTTCGCGACAAAGTACTCTTCCCGGTGCTGGGCGGCTCCTACGGAGTGGAATTGGAGCGCGGCCATCTGCGCTTGAAGTTTGATGGCTCGTTCTTTGTCCAGTATTTCGATAAGCACATGCCGGTGGACCCGCAAACCATTCCCTTGATCTTTGAGCCCCTGGGTGACCTGCGCGTCCAACCGGTCGAGATTCCCGAAGCCGAGCGCGCGGAGCTGGAGGATGTTCTTTTCAAATTGCGCCAGCTGCCGCCGAACAATTCTACGGACCCGCAACCGGTGAGCCGCCGGCGATCAGAGGCTCCCGCGCTGCTGCAGCGTCTGCAACAACTGGCGGAACACTCGGGCGCCAGCCGTTCCCTGATTGAAAGCGCACTGGCGGCCCTGAACGGCGAGGCTGGTATTCCCCGCAGCTTTGACTGGCTGCACCGGCTGCTTGATGCCCAACCCTATCGCCTGGCCCACTGGCTGGTTTCGGGCGAGGAGATCAATTATCGCCGCTTTTTCGATGTGAACGATCTAGCCGGCCTGCGCATGGAAAACCCGCGGGTGTTCGCTGCAACTCATCAATTGTTGCGGCGCCTGCTGGCGGATGGCAGCGTGGCGGGCCTGCGCATTGACCACCCGGATGGCTTGCTCAACCCGCCGCAATATTTCATTCGCCTTCAGATGCTTTATGCCGCCAGCCAGTGCTGCGGGACGGAGCCCCACGGTCCCATAGCGGAAAACGGCATTGAGGAGGAAGTCCAGACCATTTTCGGCCAGCATGAATGGATGCAGCGTCAGGCCCCGCTCTTCGTTGTCCTGGAGAAAATACTCGAGCCCGGCGAGCATTTGCCGGCATGGCCCATAGATGGCACAGTCGGCTATGGCTTCACCAACCTGCTGAACGGAATTTTCATTGATTCCCGCAACCGCCGTTCCTTCACCCGCATTTACGAGCGTTTTATCGGAGGCGTGATAGAGCCTGACACCGTCATTTATGAAGCCAAGAACCAGGTTATGAATACCGCTCTAGCAAGCGAGGTGGCGGTACTCACTAACCTGCTCGACGAAATTTCCAGCGCCGACCGGCACGCGCGCGATTTCACCGCCAAATCGCTGGCCACCGTGATCCGTGAAACCATCGCCTGCTTTCCCGTTTATCGCACCTACATTGATGAGCGTGGCAACGTCAGCGAGTTAGATCGGGCCTATATTGACGCTGCCGTTGCCCGCGCCAAACGCCGCAATGAGGCCATGCCCGCCTCGGTCTTCGATTTTCTGCGTAACGTTCTCCTGCTCCAGGGCAGCGCGCCCGGCGGCGATGGCGAGCAATACCGCAAGTGGCTCTACTTCGTCCTGAAGTTCCAGCAGCTGAGCGGGCCGGTGATGGCTAAGGGCCTGGAGGATACCGCCTGTTACGTTTACAACCGCTTGACCACGGTCAACGAGGTCGGCGGATCGCCTGCGGAGTTCGGCTTCCCGGTCGAGGAATTCCATCGCGGCAACCTGGAACGCGCGCAAAAGTGGCCGCATGCATTGCTTCTTACCTCAAGCCATGACACCAAGCGCAGCGAAGATGTGCGCGCCCGTCTGAATGTGCTCTCCGAAATGCCGCGCGACTGGTCGGCGGCGGTCATGCGCTGGCGCCGCATGAATCAGGGAGCAAAGATCACCATCAGCGACGGACGCATGGTGCCCGATGCTAATGAAGAGTACCTGCTTTACCAGACCCTGGTGGGAGCCTGGCCGTTTGCCCAGAATCTGGATGAAAAATTTGTTTGGCGCATACAGCGCTACATGAATAAGGCCGTCCACGAGGCGAAGGTAAACCTCAGCTGGGTGAATGACAATCCCGAGTATGTGCACGCGCTGAATGAGTTCATCGCTCGCATCTTTACGCCCGGCGCCGCCGGCAAGCGGAACCCTTTGCCCCAACGGATTGAAGAATTCGTGCGTCCGGTCGCATATTTCGGGGTCTTGAATTCGCTGGCTCAGGTTTTGCTGAAAATCACCGCTCCCGGCGTGCCCGATTTTTATCAGGGTAACGAGTTGTGGGAGTTCCGCCTCGTGGACCCCGACAATCGCTACCAGGTTGATTTTGCTCTGCGTGCCCGCCTGCTGGACGAGCTGCTGCGCCAGTCGGAAGAGGGCCGGCTGATTGATTTGTGCTCTGACATGATGGCCAACTACCAGGACGGGCGGATCAAGCTGTGGGTTTCTATGCGGGCGCTCAATTTCCGTCGTGAGCACCGCGAGTTATTTCGCGCCGGCTCCTATGCCCCGTTATCCGCGGCTAACGACAAACAGGAGCACGTGGTCGCCTTCGCCCGCAGCTATGAGGACCGGGCGATCGTCGCGGCGGTACCGCGTTTCTCCTATACCTTGATGCGGGGCCGCGTGCAGCCTCCGATTGGCGAGGTCTGGGGCAATGCCGAACTGCAACTGCCCGCTGAAGTTCTGGGAACGCGCCTGCTTAATATTTTTACCGGGGAGGAGTTCCCGGCTAACGGGCGTACTTTGCCGTGCCGCCAGTTGTTTGCTTTCTTCCCTGTCGCCTTGCTTGCCGCATATTAGGTTTGTTTGGCGTAAACATCTCAATAGACGCTGCTGGCAGTCCACTCACACCAGCTCGCGCTAGAGCGCCCGTTGCTCCCCAATACAACTGGGTACCAGGTACTGACTTCCGGCTACTGAACCGGATAGTGATGGCCGGACTTAAGCGCGTAGTTGCGGGCATCGCCGAAAGCGGCGCCGCTAATGTGGCCGATAGAGATCAGGCGCTCCACCTTGTGGTGACCAGTACGATGCATGGCATAGGAGAGGCCGATGGAAAGTCCCGTCGCCGCCGTTTCGATCCCGATGAACAGAGGTTTGTTATCAACCACCCAATTGGTGAGCAGAATTTCCTGGCGCCCGCGGTCGCGCATGTTGCGGGTGGAGGTGTAATCGAGCACACGGAACACCGCGACCCCGCTGAAAAGCCAAGCATTCTTATGATCCCAGAAGGCGTGCGATTGAGGCAGAGGCGTAATCGCAGCGGGCGTGACCGAAGCCAGGGGAGAAGCCTCCGGAACCACCCCAGGCGCCGGGTCAGCCTGTTGTGCGGCAGCCAAAGCAGCCAGCAACACCAAACCCAGCAAGCCGGAAACGGTGCGACCCAGGAGAGACATCGGGGTATTCTAACAACCGAGGCGTAGACGAGTAGAGATCACATTGGTGCAGCCACTTTGGCAACGGAAAAACGAACCACGTCACCCCTTTGTGACGACTTCATTTCTCCCCGGTTCACCGCTTTCCTTATAATGGCAGGGTTGCTTAATCCTGGAGGATTTGCGAGATGGCGGCTTCCTATAACGGAGTCACGCTGCCCACAGATGGCGCGCCCATTACCTTCAAATACGGCAAGTTTCAGATTCCCGACAACCCTATTCTTCCCTTCATCGAAGGCGACGGCACCGGGCGCGACATCTGGAAGGCTTCGCGGCGGGTGTTTGATGCGGCTGTCGAGAAAGCCTACAACGGCAAGCGCCGGGTGGTGTGGTACGAGGTCTTTGCCGGGGAGAAGGCGTTTACCAGGTTCAAGACCTGGCTGCCTGACGACACAGTGGAAGCCATTCGCGAGCTGCGTGTCGCCATTAAAGGGCCGCTGACCACGCCGGTAGGCGGCGGCATCCGCTCGCTCAATGTCGCGCTGCGGCAAATCCTCGATCTCTACGCCTGCGTACGCCCCGTCAAGTATTACCAGGGCGTGCCGTCGCCAGTGAAACATCCGGAGCGCATGAATGTGATCATTTTCCGGGAAAACACAGAGGACGTGTATGCCGGTATCGAGTGGCAACAAGGTACGGGGGATGCCAAGAAGCTCATTGACTTTCTCAACAACGAGATGCTCAAGAACAGCTCCAAGAAGATCCGTAATGACTCCGGCGTGGGCATCAAGCCGATTTCCGTGACCGGCACCAAGCGCCTGGTGCGCATGGCCATCCAGCACGCCCTCAAGAACAACCGCAAGTCGGTGACCCTGGTGCACAAGGGGAACATCCAGAAATTTACCGAAGGCGCGTTCCGCGAATGGGGCTACGAGATCGCCACTGCCGAATTTCGTGACCAGGTGGTCACCGAGCGCGAGAGCTGGATCGTGGACAACAAAGACAAGAACCCCAACCTGACCGTGGAGCAGAACGCGGCTATGGTTGAGCCTGGGCTGGAATTCGCTACCGAGGACTTCCGCAAGCAGGTTTATGCCGAAGTAAAACGGGTGCTGGACACCATTTACACCAGCCACGGCAAGGCAGCTTGGAAGAAGAAGCTGATGATCAACGACCGTATCGCCGATTCCATCTTTCAGCAGGTGGTCACTCGGCCCGACGAGTACGCGGTACTCGCCACGCCTAACCTGAACGGCGACTACATTTCCGACGCCTGCGCCGCCCAGGTCGGCGGGTTGGGCATTGCGCCTGGCGCGAATATCGGCGACGAACACGCCATTTTTGAAGCCACCCACGGCACTGCTCCCAAGTATGCCGACAAAGACGTCATCAACCCCGGCTCCGTAATTCTGTCTGGCGTAATGATGTTCGATTTCCTGGGTTGGAGCGAGGCGGCCCGGCTCATCGAGAACGCGATGGAGGCAACCATCCAGCAGAAGAAGGTTACCTACGATTTTGAGCGCCTGATGGAAGGAGCGACCAAGGTCAAGACCAGCGAGTTTGGCGATTACATCATCAAGAACATGGACGCCAGACTTTCCACCGCGGCGGATTAGAAACTAACCACAAAGGGCACGATGGGTCGCTAGGGATTTGTGAACGCTTTCCTTCGTTAGCCTTTGCGTCCCTTGTGGTGAAGCATTTCTGGAAAGGAAAATCATGCGCAATAAAGTAAGCATTGTAGGTTCGGGAAACGTGGGCGCCACGGCGGCGCACTGGATTGCCTCTAAGGAGCTGGCCGACGTCGTTCTGATTGACATCATCGAAGGCGTGCCACAGGGCAAGGGCCTTGACCTGCTGGAAGCCATGCCCATCGAGAAGAAAGACTCATTCATACTGGGCACGCAGGATTACAAGGACACGGCCAATTCCGACCTCGTGGTCATCACCGCGGGAGTACCGCGCAAGCCTGGTATGAGCCGCGATGACCTGCTCAACATCAATCACAAGATCATGAAAGATGTGGTTGGCCAGGTGGTGCAGTACTCGCCCAACTGCATTCTGATCATCGTCTCCAACCCCCTGGACGCGATGGCACAGGCGGCGTACAAGTTATGCGGATTCAGCCGCAACCGAGTAATCGGCATGGCGGGGGTGCTGGATTCGGCGCGCTTCCGGGCTTTTATCGCTATGGAACTGAAGGTGAGCGTGGAGAACGTGACCGCATTTGTGCTGGGCGGCCACGGCGATACCATGGTGCCGCTGCCGCGTTATTCCAGTGTGGCGGGCATCCCCATTACGGAACTGATGGACAAGGCGGCCATCGAGCGTCTGGTGCAGCGCACGCGCGATGGCGGGGCTGAGATCGTCAAATACTTGAAGACGGGCAGCGCCTACTATGCGCCCTCGGCAGCAGTGACCGAAATGGTCGAGGCAATCCTGAAAGACAAGAAGAAAATCCTGCCCTGTGCCGCTTACCTGGAAGGCGAATATGGTCTGCGGGGCTTGTTCGTGGGTGTGCCCTGCAAGCTGGGAACGCGCGGTATTGAGCAAATTATTGAGATCAAGCTCACCGCAGATGAAAAGGCGGCGCTGGAGAAGAGCGCAGGAGCGGTAAAAGAATTGGTGGGCGTTATTGGAGTCTAGAACCAGTTGTCAGTTGCCAGTGGTCAGACCCCACTGATTCAGCGGCTGGTGGCTAAAGCTGGTCAGCCACGATGCCAACTGCCAACTACAAATTACAACCAGGTTCAGCCCCCTCCAGGCAAAGCGGTATTTCTTCTTGCCAATGACAAGACTGCGCACAATCGGAAGGTGTAACGGTCACGGCACATCGTGAGGTGAATCACCGTACCTCCTCTTCCCGGCTTCTACACTGAAATGTCGCAGGAGGCGGGCACATTCGAAGCAGTGCGCGACCGGGCGACCAAGGAGAAACTATGCGTAAAACTGCATTGTTATTACTCACATTGCTGGGGCTGAGCGTGATGCTGTGCGCGCAACAGCCAGTTGGGTTCAAGGCAAAGAGAACGGTGCTCTTATCGGAACAGGCCAAGGTGGGCGCGCAGGTTCTCCCCGCGGGGGAATACAAGGTCACCCATGTCATGGAAGGCTCCGAGCACATCATGGTGTTCAAGCAGGGCAAACAGGAATATCGCGTGAAATGCAATATGGAACCCCTGAACGCCAAGGCCAATCAGACCCAGTTCTGGTATGAGTCGGACTCTAGTGGCCAGCGCGTGCTGCAGACCATGGTGTTTCAGGGCGACACGGTGCGGCACATAATAGTGCAGTAGAGCAGCTCTCACCCAGTTGTCAGTACCCAGTGCGTGCGTTCTTGTTGAGTCCCTGACGCCTGACTCCCGACTACTGACTACTGACGACTGGGGTCGGCCGCTTAAGTTTGACTGCGATATCAATGAAGGCGAGGGCGGCGCGGCTGAGCGCCTTGTCTTTGCGGAACACCAGGGCGAGGTCGCGGCGAAATTGCGCGTCGGCAATAGGCAGCGCCGCCAGCACGCCGGCTCGCACATCTTCGGCCACGTTAGAGCGGGCGATAAACCCCAGGCCCACCTGTGCGGCCACAAAGCGCTTCATCAGCTCGCTGGAATCGAGTTCCATGGAGACATTCGGGCGCAGGCGTCGTTCGTGGAACATGTTCTCAATTGCATCCCGGGTGCGTCCCAGCTTGGGAAGCAGCAGTGGAAATTTGGCGATCTCTGCCACCGGCACGGCATCCAGCTTGGCCAGAGGATGACCAGGCGGCGCAATCAGCACCAGTTCATCGCGGTGAATGAGCACGATCGTCAGCCGTGTGTCATTCACTGGTAGCGACACCACTCC
>DATFDP010000176.1:0-10087 GCA_035252015.1 Terriglobales bacterium | reverse complement strand
AGGACTTCAGCCCTGCGATGAAGTTCCTTAAAACGCCACGGGCTTTAGCCCCGGTGTTTGAGGACGAGCAATCTAGCGGCTCTCGGCCAACAATTCCGCCAGGTACTGCTTCCACACGGCCGCCAGGGTATGTGTGCCATGGCCGCGGGTCTGGTCGGTGATCGGCAAGAGCACGAAGCGGCCCCGTTTCACTTTTTTAATCTCCTGCTGAGCGATTCCTAGCTCTGGCGGATTGACCTGGTCGTCAGCAGAATTGACGAACATCACCGGCAGTTTGATTTGACCCAGTTTTGGTGAAGGGTCGTAATTGCGGGAAGCATCGAAGGCGTAGAGCATGTCGTTGGCGTCGAGAGCACCCCTTTCCCTCTTCACAAACTGCTCCAGAAACGCATCGGCCTGCTCGCGCGTGGAGTAATTCTTCTGCATTTGCAGAGGGCTGCTCACCAGGAACAGCAGCACGTAGACGGCGCTTCTCAGGCCCGCAGGCTGCTGCTTGTACTCACCGCCCGCCCACCCGGGATCGTCGCGGATGGAATCCATGATCATCTTCCGCGCCATGCGGTTGCGACCGGCAATCTGTACTGGCAGGCAGGCCAGGGGCATAGCGGCGTCCATGAAATCGGGGTGCTCCTCCGTCCAGAGCCAGGTGTGCATACAACCCATGGACGTTCCCATCACGAGGCGCAGGTGGTTGACCTTCAAGCCCGAGGTGAGCAACTGGTATTGGGCCTGCACCATGTCGTCGTAATCGTAGTGAGGGAAGCGGGCGTGCAGGCCGTCGCTAGGCTTGCTGGAGTGACCGTGGCCAATGGAGTCGGGCAAGATAATGTAGTAGCGGTTAATGTCCAACAACTGTCCTGGGCCGAACAACACGCCGGCAAATTGCGGCCGGAGGAATTGCTGCCCGGAGCCGGTGGTGCCGTGGAGAATCAGCACGGCGTTGGTGACGCGGCCCTTGCTATCCCGGGCTGGCTTGCCGTAGGTGGCGTAGTGCAAGCGCAAGTGTGGCAACACTTCGCCGGAGCGAAAATGAAAACTGTTCACCACATAGTCGGCTTCCGTTGGCTGGGGAAGGATTTGGGCGAAACCTGCGGTGGCGAAAAGCAGCAGGCACGCGACTGCCTTCAGGAGCGTTTTCATGGGCCATGAGCATACCGATTATGAACAGTAGCCAGCAACACGGCCCGATTTCCAGCAAGAATTCCGCGCCTTGCCGTCAAACGCAAGGTCCATCGACTCGCGCTCGCCTCGCATAGCTCGGTTCGCGCTCGCTCAGGATGACATTGCAATAGGTTCAGTGACTAATCACCAACTACCAACTACTAGCTACTGACTCCTGTTTTGAACGCAATTTTCGGATAGCATGGTTATAAGCGCCGCCGTAGTCTTCGAGCATGACAACCGCACAGACTCTCGAAGTCAGCAATCAGCGCTGGGCCGCCGTGCTGGGCCGCGACCCGCGTTTCGACCACCAGTTTGTCTACGGCGTGCGCTCTACCGGCATCTATTGCCGGCCGTCCTGCCCGTCCCGTCGCCCGCGGCGCGAGCAAGTGACGTTCTTCGGTGCGCCACGTGAGGCTGAGCAGGCCGGCTTCCGCGCCTGCCATCGCTGCCATCCCGACCGCAACGGCACCTCCGCCCAGGACGTAGTGGCGCGAGTATGCCGCTACATCGAGCAAAATGCCGAGCGACGGGTCACGCTGGAGGAACTGAGCCGTATTTCCGGCTACAGCGCCTTCCATCTGCAGCGCATGTTCAAGAAGACTCTGGGCATCTCCCCCCGCGAATATGCCGCCGGCCATCGCTTGCAGGACCTGAAAACTCGGCTACGCCAGGGCTACAACGTGACCGCCGCCACCTTTGAAGCGGGCTACGGCTCCAGCAGCCGCATTTACGAGGCTGCCAACGGGCGCCTGGGAATGACGCCAGCCACCTACAGCCGCGGCGGCGCCGGCATGAACATTCGCTATGCCACCGCTTCCTGTCCCCTGGGACGCGTACTGGTAGCGGCAACTGACCGCGGCGTCTGCGCAGTGCAGTTCGGCGAATCCGACCGCCAACTGCAGCGTGGTCTACGTGACGAGTTCCCCGCAGCTGAGATCCGGACCGGGGGAGCGGACCTTCGCGCCTGGGTGCAAGAGGTGGTAAACGCGGTGTCCGGCCGGCAGCCTCATCCGGGAGTGCCCTTGGACCTGCAATGCACCGCCTTCCAGCGCCAGGTCTGGGAAGCGCTGCTGCGCATCCCTTACGGCAGCACCCGCAGTTACCAGCAGGTGGCGGCAGATATCGGCCAGCCCAAAGCGGCCCGCGCCGTGGCTCGCGCCTGTGCCACCAATCCCGTGGCCGTGCTGATTCCGTGCCACCGGGTAGTGAGGGGCTCGGGGGAGATGGGTGGCTATCGCTGGGGCGTGGAGCGCAAAGAGAAGCTGCTGAAGAGGGAGCGGCGGGCGGAGTAGTAGGACCACCCAGCACTCAGGCGAGGGCAAGATGCCCTCGCGACAGCCGGCGAGACGCCGGCGCTACATGTCAATGCTGATGGCTGACTGCTGAGTTCTGCCTACGGCAAGAACCGGAAGTGAATCCATCCCTGCTCCCGCACATACTCGTCTTCCAGGCGGCGGGCGCGCGCTGCCATCACCTGGGATCGGCCGAGGTAGCCGATCACGTGATTGGGCTCTTCCCGGCTGACTACCGGCAGACGGCCAATGTCGTGGCGCAGCATGCGCTCTACGGCCTCCGCAAGCAACTCGTCGGGATAGACCACAAGGGGATCTTTGGTCCCCGCTTCCAGTACCGTCAATCGCCCGGATGCATCCTTGTCCAGGGCGCGCAGCATGTCGCTGCGAGTAACCATTCCCACCAGCCTTCCGGCGTGATCCACAATGGGATGTCCCTGGTGTGCGGTGGCTGCCGGGTCACGCCGCGCCACGCGATCGGCCAACTCCCGCACCGTCATCTCCGGCGGCACGCTGGCTGCATTGCGGTCCATGACCTCTGATACCGAAACCTCCTGCAGCACATCCGCTTCATAGTCCTGGTCAATGTGCAGGCCTCGACGCACCAGTTTTTCAGTCATGATGGAACTGGGCGACAGCAGCATAGCGATGGCGTCGGCGATTACCGTGACCAGCATCAGCGGCAGCACCGAGTCGTAGTTGCGCGTGATCTCGAAGGCAAAAATGATGAACGTAAACGGCGCCCGAGCCGCTGCTCCGAATACGGCGCCCATGGCCACCAGGGCGAAGCCGGTGGGCGCCAGGTGCGCCGCCGGTAGCACGCGGTTGATGAGCGCGGCAAATACCCCGCCCAGCGCCGCGCTGCTCATGAACATGGGCGCCAGCAACCCACCCGAAGTGCCCGAACCCAGGGAGATGACCAGGGCCAGCGACTTGAAGATCAGCACCAGCAGCAGCATCTTCATCACCAGGTGGTTGTTCAGGATGTCGCCGATGGTGTCGTAGCCCACGCCCAGCACGCGCGGCACAAAGTAGCCGATCACGCCCAAGCCGACCGCGCCAATGGCCGGCCACCACATCTCGTCCACCGGCAGCTTTTCGAAGAAGTCCTCGACGAAGTACAGCGCCTTACTGAACCCCACCGCGGCCACGCCACACAGCAACCCCAGCACCACATAAAAGGGCAAGCCCTGAGGGACACCGAAATCAATCTGCCCCACCGCGAACATGGGGCCCCGCCCCAGCAGCATCCAGTGCACCGCCGTCGCCAGAGTGCTGGCAATCACCAGAGGAATGAAGGAGCGCGCTTTGAACTCGAACAGGAGGAGTTCGATGGAAAGGATCACACCGGCGATGGGCGTATTGAAGGTAGCTGACATGCCGGCGGCTGCTCCGCAGGCCAGCAGCACCTTGCGCTCCGCGGCGGTGGTGTTGAACAACTGTCCCACCAGCGAGCCGACTGCGCCGCCCGTCTGGATAATCGGCCCCTCAGCCCCGAAGGGCCCGCCGGTGCCGATGGCAATAGCCGCCGAGAGCGGCTTCAGCACCGCTACCCGGGGCTCGATTTTGCTGTGTCCAACCAACACCGCTTCCATTGCTTCAGGGATGCCGTGGCCCTTGATCTTGGGCGAGCCGTACTTGGCCATGATGCCCACGATCACTCCGCCAATTATGGGGATGACGATTTCCCACGGCCCCAGCAGGTTCGATCGCGCACTGGTGAACTGGAAGGAAATGCGATGGAAGAAGAACAGATTAGTGAAGAACCCAATCAGGTGGTAGAGGATCCAGGCGATAACGCCGGAAGCCAAGCCGATTACGGCGGCCAGCAAGGAAAGGATCAGGATGCGGAACTGGCTGGGCTGCGCTCCCAGATCCTGCATACGGGGCAGGCCGGGAGCCGCCGAACCCGTTCCTTGATCTGCTTGCACCGGCTGCTCCTCACGCCTGCGAGGGCGAAAGGCGAACGTCCCGCTCGCGCATGAAACCTACTGTCCTAAGTTGCCTTCTTTGTCCTGCACGCCAAAGCGGGCCAGGGCCAGGCCCCACAACCGTCCGGGCTCGGGCATCTCCTGCATCTGCTCCCAGTCTTTGGCCTTGAGCAGATCGAAGGCGGTCAGAATCCCCTCCAGTTCGCCGCTCTCCCGATCCAGCACGGGGCAGCGGCCAATTCCCTCCTGCACGAAGCGCAGAGCGATGTCATGCACCACGTCATCGGTGTAAACCAGAGGAAAATCCTTGTGCAGCATGGATTCCGCGGTGGCAGCAGGGCTGGCGGCGATCAGGTCGCTGCGCCGCAGCATGCCCAGGAAGTGGTCATGCTCGTCCACCACGGGCACTGAGCCGTGGGCCATCACGTCGGTGAGAAATTCGCTCACTTTGGCGTTGGCGCGAACTGTGTCCACGTCCGGCGTCATCACGTCACGCACTCGCAGCATCTTCATGGGATCAACCGTATAGGCTTCCGGGACCAGCGTGCCGCGGCGCACCAGGCGCTCGGTGTTGATAGTGGTGCGCATGAAGTAATGCACTGCCAGGTCGGAAATAATGGCCACCAGGAAAACGGGCAAAAATGCGTTGTAGGCGCCGGTCACCTCCAGCATGAAAAGAATGGCGCTGGGCGTGGCCCGGTAAACGCTGCCAAACAGCGCCGCCGTGGCCACCATGCCGTAGAGGCCGACGGTCGAGGCGTTGGGCACCACCAGGTGAACCATCTTGCCAAAGGCCGCTCCCAGGCTGCCGCCAATCATCAGCGCCGGGGCAAAGGTTCCGCCTGAGGCTCCTGAGCCCAGGGCTATGGCGAAGGCACCCAGCTTGGCCACGCCTATGCCCACAAACTGGCCGACAGTGTGCGGCTTGCTCAGCAGGTCGGCAATGACGGCGTAGCCGGTGCCCAGCACCTGCGGATAGAAGAGAGCGATAGCACCCACTCCCAGACCGCCCAGCGCCGGAATCAGCGGAAACCAAATTTTCAGCTCTTCGAAGAAGTCTTCGCAGAGGTAGAGCGCCTTGGTCATCAGCCAGGCCAGGCCGGCGCAGCAAACGCCCAGCAGCACGAAGAACGGCAACTCGCCAGCGTGGAAATGGTAGTTAGTTTCCAGTGGGAATACTGGGTTACCGCCGCGGAACGCCATGGCCACCAGTGTCCCGGAAGCTGAAGCCAGCGCGATGGGGATGAAAGAGCGGGCGCGAAACTCGAAGACCAGGAGCTCTACGGCCATCATGGCGCCGGCAAATGGAGTTTTGAAGACGCCGGCCAGGCCGGCGGCCGCCCCGCAAGCCAGCAGGGTGCGCCGCTCGGAGGGCGAAGAGGGAATGAACTGGCTGAGAATTGAGCCCAGGGCCGCGCCGGTCTGAATGATGGGACCCTCGGCGCCGAACGGCCCGCCAGTGCCGACGGTAATAGCCGCGCTCAGCGGCTTGAAGAAACCTACCCGCGGCTTGACGATGCTGCGGTTGGTCAGCACCACTGCCATGGCCTCGGGAATGCCGTCGCCCTTGATTTCCGGCGAAAAGTAATTGATCAGCAGGCCGACCAGCAGCCCGCCCGCGGCCGGCAGCAGCAAAAACCACCAGTGATGCGGCGCCTGGTTGGGGGGCAGATATGCTGAGCTGAAGCGGTGCCAGTAGAGCAGGTCGGTAATGAAGTTGATGGTGCGCAGCAGCCCTTCGGCTACCAGGCCGCCAGCGATTCCCACGACGATGCCCAAGCAGGAAAGTACCAAAAGCCGGTCGCGCGACCCTATGGATCGTTTTTCTGAGCCATTGCCATTTTGTATCTTTGCCCGTTTGCTCACACTGATTCCCATACTTCTCAATCGGTGTTCCCTTTTCCCTGGCCCGAAAGACATGCCCCGTCAGCAAACCGGAGGAGCAGAATGGCTCCGGGGAGCTATCGCCTTCTCCGGCGCTTGTCCCCATTCATCACCTGCTTGAGGGCGCGCAGCAGGCTGGGTCCGGCGTCGCGCAACTCTTCCCGATGGTGCAGCGAAAGCTCGCGCAGCACCCGTTCTCCTTTGGGCGTCAGCGAGAGCAGCACCTCCCGACGGTCAAAACCGCCGCGGTGCCGTTTGACGAAGCTGTGCGCCGCCAGGCGATTCACCAGTTCCACCGTGCTGTGGTGCTGGATCTGCAGCCGCTCGGCTAATTCCCCGATGCGCGGACGCGTTTCCTTGGGTAAGCCCTTGAGGGCCAGCATCAGCTGATGCTGCCTTGGTTCCAGACCGGCATTGCGCGCCACCTGCTCGCTGAAGCGGAGGAATCTGCGAATCTGGTAGCGCAATTCGGCCAGCGACTCGTAGTCATGTGCTTTGATGTCCATAGTGGCTCCACCGCTGCCTCGATTATATCGGATGCGGTATCGTATCACGACATAAAAACTTTTCATCTCCTTGTGGTGCCAGCACCAAGGTCACCTGTGTGTCGTGAGGCGATTTTATTCCCTGCCGACATTTCCACCGCGCCTCCCCTCCCCCTGGCCAGGGTCGCCGGGTTTTATTTCCGGCAAGTGCCGTCCACCATTTAGAATCACTGGTCTTTACATTTCAGGAGGAGCCTTGATTCCGCGTTATACCCGCGCCGAAATGGGGCGCATCTGGAGCGAGGAAAACCGCTTTCGCACCTGGCTGGCGGTGGAAGTCGCCGCCACTGAAACCCTGGCCGAAGCCGGCCTGGTGCCCAAGGACGCTGCCCGCGCCATCCGCGAGAAGGCTGACTTCAGCCTGGAGCGCATTCACGCCATTGAGTCCGAGGTGCGCCACGATGTGATCGCCTTTACTACCGCCGTTGCCGAAATTGTCGGCCCCGAAGCCCGCTGGTTCCACTACGGCCTGACTTCCAACGACGTGGTGGATACCGCCCAGGCCGTGCTCATCGAGCAGGCATCGCGAATCATTTTGCAGGACCTGCGCAACCTGATCGAGGTGCTCGAGCGCCGCGCCTTCGAGTTCAAGGACACGCCCATGGTCGGCCGTACGCATGGCGTGCACGCCGAACCCATTACCTTCGGCCTCAAGCTGGCCAACTGGTACGACGAGGCGCAGCGCGATCTGGCGCGCTTCCAGCGCGCGGCCGAGGAAATGCGCGTGGGCAAGTTTTCCGGCGCGGTGGGCAACTTCGCCCACCTGAATCCTGAACTGGAGGAGAAAATCTGCGCCCGCCTGGGGCTGAAGGCGGCGCCCATCACTTCCCAGGTGATCCAGCGCGACCTGCACGCCAACTACATGGCCATCTTGGCGGTGGTGGCGAGCACGCTGGACAAGATCGCCACCGAAATCCGCCACCTGCAGCGCACCGAAGTGCGCGAGGCCGAGGAGTACTTCAGCGAAAAGCAGAAGGGCTCCTCCGCGATGCCCCACAAGCGCAACCCGGTAACCTGCGAGCAAATCAGCGGACTGGCGCGGGTGGTGCGAGCCAACGCCCAAGCAGCGTTTGAAAACGTGGCCCTGTGGCACGAACGCGACATCTCCCACTCCTCAGTGGAGCGCATTATCCTGCCCGACTCCACCACCCTGCTGGATTACATGCTGGCCAAGACAACTAACCTGGTCGACACGATGTTTGTCTACCCGGAACGCATGCGGCAGAACCTGGAAAGCTCAGGCGGTCTGGTGTTCAGCGGGCAGCTTTTACTGGACCTGGTGGAGCACGGCGTTTCCCGCGAGGACGCTTACCGCATGGTGCAGCGCCACGCCATGCGCGCGTGGCAGGAGGGCAAGAACTTCCGCGAACTCGTGCTCAAGGACAAGGACATCACCAAACGCGTGCCGCGGGCTCAGATTGAGCGGGCGTTCGACCTGAAGCGCCAGCTGCGCAATGTGGATAAGATCTTCGATCGCGTGTTTTCCGGCGCTACTTATCATCCGAAGACTCGGCGAAAAGCACACTGATTCAATGATTGAATGATTTAATCATTCAATCAATCCGCCGGTCCAAGCTAGCAGAGGTTCAGCGATTCCGCCTGGCTCATGGCCAGCAGCACCGTCTGCGCCAGGCGCTGCAGCACGGCCACGTCGCCTTCATCGAAAGCGAAGGCTACGCCCGAGAACACCTCGATCACGCCCACTATGTCGCGTTCGTACTGGATAGGCGCGGCCAGGATGGAGCGCAACCCCAGGCGACGGCAGGTTTCGGCCTCCACCCGGCCGTCGGTTTCGCTGTTGTCGCAGCGCAGAGCCTTGCCGCTGCGCAGGCACTCGCCGGTAAAGCCGGAGTCGGCGTCAATGGGCGAGCCCAGGGGAGGCGCCATCAGCCCAGTGCGGGCGCGGCACACCATCTTGCCGTTCTGTACCAGAGCAATGGCGGCGCCGGCAGCGCGAGTCAGGGAACGCAGCTTTTTGACAATCAATCGCAGGGCGGCATCCAGGTCGGGGCCCAACGATGCGAATTCGTACTGCACAGTGGTGGATTCGGGAGCGCGCTGCGTGCTGGCCGGCTCCGGTTCCAGGCTGATGGCCAAAGGTTCGTGGAAGTTCAGAGGCTGCGCTGGCTTCTCCACCTGTTCCGCTACCGCCAACTTGGGTGCAGTGCGGCTGGGAGCGCCGGCATTCGTAGCCAGCCACTGGTGAAGCCGACGCCGGGGTTCTTCCGGCAATTCCGAGAAGCGCACGCCGGCGCGCCCGAAGGCGTCTGCCCATGCGATATAGCCAGTAGTTTCCAGGTTGGTGATCGGATCGGGCAGGTTCAGGTGCAGGTTAATGGGTCGCGTGACCTTCTGCGGCGCTGCCGTCTGCATGGACATGCCCTGTTCGCTCAGGTCCAGCACCATGCCCCCGGTAACCCCATCAAAGCTGGCAAATGCAGGAGCGTGCACCCGGTGGCGCATGCAGCGGCGGCGTTCCGGCGGCGCTTCGGTGCCGCTCTCAATTTTGCGAAGACGTCCCCAGGGAAGGTTCATGGTTCGGCCAGAGCAAATTCAGGACTCCACAATGAATCCGGTTGCGGCTCCCGCCGTGCCAGCCGTTCGCTCTCGGTACGCACAATGGCCAGCGCCAAGCCATGGCTCCCATCCGGCCGTGGCATCTGGCGCACAATGCGGCATTGGCAAAGGAAGCGCACTCCCGGCGAGCGCAAACTGGCAGGAAAAAGGAACACCAGTTCCAGCGTGGAGTACTCGGGAAACTCCCGCTCGCTTTCCAGGAAAACTCCATCCGGGCTGGCATTCAGCACGGTTCCGGTAATCTCCCGCGGGCCGTGGTCCCAGAACTTGATGGTCACCGGCTCCTGCAGGCCGCAGCGCTGCATACGGCGGCGCTCCGGTTGGGCTGCGAGCATAGTTGTCCTCAAGACCCGTGCTGTGAGTCCTGGGTCTTAGCCAGATAATCGGTGGAAAAACGTCCGGCGGGAAGTAGTAGAGCAGGTTCCGGGGACTCGGCTTTGAATGGATCGCTCACAACGGCTTGCTGTCAAAGTGAGCTTCACCCATTCATGCCACTCGCGAACCGCCGACGGGATGCCGACGCTAAAGAGGACTGAGAACAGAGAACTGGTTCTACGCGCTGCGCCGCCGCCGCGTAGAGCGATGATGCTCGGTGCCACCAGTGACCTGGGTTTCTGATGCCGCTTGCGCCTCGGCTACACGCACGGCGGGCTTCTTCTTCCCTTCCATCTGCGCCAGGCTCTGCTTCAATGCA
>DATFDP010000175.1:0-9108 GCA_035252015.1 Terriglobales bacterium | reverse complement strand
CGTAGCGCCGGCGTCTCGCCGGCTGTCGCGGCGGCATCTTGCCGCCGCAGTACCCGAAAATTAACTTCTTCGATTAGCGCAGAATGAGCGCACCCCAGGCTTCATACTGAGGCCCTCCCGCCCGAAAGCCTGCCCTGAGCTCGTCGAAGGGCCTCTTGCGCGCACCGGCGAACAATTCCTCGCCAAAAGCCAACAGCCAAATGCTAAAAGCCAAGCGCGTTTCGCCTTTCGCTACAATCTTCTCAGCCGCAAATGCCGCTCTCTTTCACCATTGACGCCCGCCTCGGCTCCGCCCGCGCCGGCCGCCTGTTCACGTCGCACGGCATCGTCGAAACTCCAGTCTTCATGCCGGTGGGCACGCTCGCCAACGTCAAAGGTGTCCCCCAGGACTTGCTGGAAGACTTGGGCGTCGAAATCCTCCTCAGCAATACGTACCACCTCTATTTGCGTCCCGGGGTGGAGCAGGTGCGAAAGCTGGGCGGCCTGCATCGTTTCATGTCCTGGCCGCGCGCCATCCTTACCGATTCCGGCGGCTACCAGGTTTTCAGCCTCAGCGACCTGCGCAAAGTGAGCGAAGAGGGTGTGTCGTTCCGCTCGCACCTGGATGGCTCTTCGCACTTCCTGAGCCCGGAAACCGCGATTGCCGCGCAGATCGGCTTGGGTGCCGACGTCATCATGTCCTTCGACGAGTGCACCGAACATCCCGCCAACCGCGAGCGCGCCCGCGCCTCCATGGAGCTCACACTGCGCTGGGCCGAACGCAGCAAGCGCTATTTTGAAGAGCACAAGGGAGAGGTGCCGTGGGCGGCAAACGCAATTTCAAATTTTGAGCTTCAAGTTTCAAAACCCGGCGATCTGCCCGGAAACTCGAAACGGGAAACTCGAAACTCCACCCAAGCCCTCTTCGGCATCGTGCAGGGCGGCATGTACCCCGACCTGCGCCGCGAATCGGCCGAGCGTACGGTTGGTATCGGCTTTCCCGGCTATGCCATCGGCGGCCTCAGCGTCGGCGAACCGCGCGCCATGACAGAGGAGATCGTTGCCGGCACGCTTCCGCACTTGCCGGAGGATCGGCCACGATATCTCATGGGCGTGGGCACTCCCGAAGAAATCGTGCGCTATGCCGCCATGGGTGTTGACATGATGGATTGCGTCCTGCCTACGCGCGCCGCCCGCCATGGTTTGCTGTTCACTTCGGAAGGCAAGATCTCCATCAAGCAGGCGCGCTTCGCCAGCGACGAAGGGCCGCTCGACCCCCGTTGCGGTTGTAGCGTTTGCGCCCGCTATTCCCGCGCCTACCTGCGTCATCTTTACGCCGGCAACGAGATTCTCGCCCAGATACTGAACACCATCCACAACCTGGCCCACTACCTTGACACCATGCGGGCCGTGCGGCATTCTATAAAACTTGGGGAGTGGGCTCTTTTTTCTGGTGTACGGTCCACACCGAAACCGTAGTCGAATCCCCTGTTCATACCTGATTCAAAGATGTAACCGGCCTGGCGACAGGGGTCACGAGCTTTCCTGCAGGGAATTAAGGTGATCTCAGGCTCTGCGCAGTCAGAGTACGTCACGCCGAGGTAAGAGGTTTAGTCAGCATTCATGGAAATCTATCTGCTAGGGGCCTTTTTGCAGGCCAAAGATAGCGGCGGAGCGCTGGGTTGGGGCCTGCTGCCGCTGATCCTGATTTTCGCGATTTTCTATTTTCTGCTCATCATGCCCCAGCAGCGGCGGCAGAAAAAATGGCAGCACATGCTCGGCGAGCTGAAGGCGGGCGATAAGGTGGTCACCAGCGGCGGCATTCGCGGCACCATTATTTCCTTGCGCGATGATGCGTTGCAGCTCCGCGTGCCGCCCGATAATTTGCGCCTCGAGATATCCCGCTCGGCGGTGGTTTCCCTGGCTAATCCCGAGGAGGGCAGCAAATCGTAGACGGTTGCAGCCGGCTGAAATACCCGGTATTTTCAAGGTAGTCTCCCAGTTTTATGAAGCAAAACCTGCTCTGGAAGTCAGTTTTCATCATTGCCGTCCTTCTGGTTTTCGTGTACGGCATCTTCGGCATTCCTTCCAGCCTCACCGGCTCGGGACTGGCTGCCGCTTTGCTGCAGCGCATTAATCTGGGGCTGGATCTCAAGGGTGGCACCCACCTCATCCTGCAGGTGCAGGTCAACGACGCCGTTAACGTGGATGCCCAGCAGGCCATCGAGCGTCTCAAAGCCGCCCTGCGCAGCCGCAATATCGCCTTCGCCGATATTTCCCAGGTTGATGCCGCCAATAATCCCGACCACATTCAGATTAAAGGCGTCTCGGCGGATCACTCTGCGGATTTGCGCGATATTGTCACCTCGGACTTGCCTGAGTACAACCTCTCTTCCGGCGCCCAGGACACATATGCGGTTTCTATGAAGCCGTCCAACCTGGCCGAACTGAAGAACCGGGCGGTGCAGCAGGCAATCGAGACCATCCGCAATCGCATTGACCAGTTAGGCGTTAGCGAGCCGGTGATTGAGGAGCATGGCCTGGGGCAGTACCAGATACTGGTGCAGCTGCCCGGCGTGGATGACCCGGCGCGCGTGAAGTCCATCATGCAGTCCACCGCCATGCTGGAGATTCGCCAGGCCTTCGGTGGCCCCTACTCCAGCGAGCAGGAAGCCCTCAGCGCCAACAACGGTGTTCTGCCTCCGGGCACCATGCTGTTGCGCGGCAAGAGCATCGGCGACACCGGCGGCGGCGAGCCCCACGATGTGTGGTACCTGATTTCGCGCTCCTCGGCGGTTACTGGGCGCGATCTGCGCGATGCCAGGGAAAGTCGCGATGAAAATGGCCGTCCCGATGTGACCTTCCAGCTTACCAACGATGGTGGCCGGCGCTTTGCCGCCTTCACCGGTTCCCATGTGGGAGACAAGTTGGCCGTGGTCCTCGACAACAAAGTCCAGGAAGTAGCCACCATTCAGGAGCAGATTCACGATTCCGGCGTTATCAACGGGCGCTTCTCTGAGCAGGAGTCCAAGGACTTAGCCATGGTCCTGCGCTCCGGCGCCCTCCCTGCCAGCATTCATTACCTGGAAGACCGCACCGTCGGTCCTTCGTTGGGCGCTGATTCCATTCGGGATGGTGTGCGCGCGGCCATAATCGGCATGCTCGCGGTGCTGGTGTTCATGCTTGTCTATTATCACGGGGCAGGCGTCAACGCAGACGTGGCGTTGATCCTTAACCTTATTATTTTGTTGGGTTTCCTGGGATACACTGGCGCGACATTGACGTTACCCGGCATTGCCGGCGTCATCCTTACCGTCGGTATGGGCGTTGACTCCAACGTGCTGATTTTTGAGCGCATCAGGGAAGAACTGCGCAATGGCAAGACTCCGCCCTCCGCGGTGGAGCAGGGTTTTGCCCACGCCTGGATCACGATTGTGGATACCCACGTCACCACCATCGTTTCCGCCTTTATTTTGTTTATCTTCGGCACCGGCCCGGTGAAGGGCTTCGCGGTCACGCTGACCTTTGGCCTGCTGGCCAACCTGTTCACCGCCGTGTTTGTTTCACGCGTGATTTTCGATTACGTGCTCAACCGCAAGCAGCGCGGTGAGGCATTGAGCATTGGGTAGGTTCGGTTACGACAACGAAATCGGCCAGTTGCAAAGCTAAATTGAGGGCCAAAGCTAAGTGGAATTCTTTCGCAATCCAAACATAGATTTTCTCGGCAAAAAGTGGTATTTTCTCGCCTTTTCGCTGGTATTCAGCGTGGCCGGCATACTCTCCATGCTGTTCTGGCACGGCATTCCGCTGGGCGTGGATTTCCGCGGCGGCACCCTGGTGCGGGTGAAATTCACCCAGTCGCCGGACGTCAACGAAATTCGCGCGCTGATGGACCGCGCCGGGCTGCACAGCGCGCGCATTCAGCGCTTCGGGCCCCCGTCGAATAATGAAGTATTGATTGGCTTAGCCGAAAAAGAGACCAGCGAAGCCGCCCTTGATCAGGGCCGGTCGCAGATTATCAATGCACTAGAGACCAGGATGCCTGCCGGCAAACAGGATCTGAACAACGCCAGCGGGCAAGCCATTCAATCGTATCTGCTGTCGAACGATCCGCTGCATTTGGGTACCGATGCTGCTCAGCGCTACCAGGAGATGGCGCAAGCGATTGTGCACCAGCGCGATGCCGTCCAGAGCGGGGTTTTGTACTCGATCAATGACTTGAAGGCGATTGTGCCTGCCCCGGTCCAGGCCTCGCTGAGTCAGGGCTTTGCTTTGTCAGATTTCGGCGTGCGCAACGTGGACGTGGTCGGCCCTCAGGTCGGCAAGCAGCTGCAAAATCAGGCCAAGCTGGCGATTTTGTACTCGCTGATTGGCATGCTGGTGTATCTCTGGTTCCGCTTTGAACTCATTTACGGCGTGGCCGCGGTGGTGGCCTGTTTCCACGACACGCTGATCACGGTGGGCGCTTTCTCGCTGGCGGACAAGGAAATAAGCCTCACGGTCATAGCCGCCATCCTGACCCTGGTCGGCTACTCCATGAACGACACCATCGTGGTTTTTGATCGTATCCGGGAAAATATCAAGCTATTGCGGCGAGAGAAGTTGGCCGACATCGTGAATCGCAGCATCAATCAGACATTGAGCCGGACGGTACTCACGTCCGGGCTGACGTTCCTGACGGTGCTTTCCCTGTATCTGTTTGGGGGAGAGGTGCTTAGGGGCTTTTCTTTTGCCCTGGTGATCGGCATTCTGATCGGGACCTATTCGTCCATTGCGGTGGCGGCGCCCATGCTGGTGGCTTACCAGGATTGGCGCACTCGGCGGGGGGTCAGCGGCCGCCCGACGCCTCCGGCGGCGCCCACTGTAAATCGCCGCGAAAAGGTGCGCGCAAAGGCGTAGAATTCTGCGGGTTCTGCGGCAGCCCCGGCCCGCAAAGATTTTTGGCCCAGTTGCTTCGCAGCGGGAGCAAACCTCGGCCCTGCGGTGTCTATTAAGTAAGAAGACGGAGGAGTTCCATGTTTGAGGACAGCCTTCTGGAATCGGGAGGCAGGCTAACAACGAAGCGGGGAATGACGACCACTATCTCATTTGTACTGCAGATAGCGTTGGTTGGGATTCTCGTACTGATTCCGCTTCTCTACACCGAAGCCCTGCCGAAGCAGCAGTTGATGACGTTCTTGGTGGCGCCTCCGCCACCGCCTCCACCCCCTCCACCGCCGGCGGCCGTGCCGCAGCGGGTGGTGAAGGTGGTGCAAACCGACATCATCAACGGCGAATTGCGCACACCTACGAAGATTCCGAAGAAAGTGGAAATGATTAAGGAAGAAGAAGCCCCTCCACCGGTGATGGCGGCGGCGGGGGTGGTGGGTGGTGTGCCCGGTGGCGTGCCCGGCGGACAGATGGGCGGCGTGATCGGCGGCATCATCAGTTCCACTCCGGTGGCCGTGCCCAAGGTGGCGACGCCGCAGCGCGTGCGCGTATCGCAGGGGGTATCGCAAGGTTTGCTGATTCACCGAGTGCAGCCCATGTACCCGCCGCTGGCGCGGCAAGCCCGCATTCAGGGCACGGTGGTGCTGCAGGCAGAGATCAGCAAGGACGGCAGCATTGAGAACCTGCGCCTGATCAGCGGGCATCCCATGCTGGCCCCCTCCGCCATCGAAGCAGTGAAGCAGTGGAGGTACAAGCCGTACTTCCTGAATGGCGAACCGGTGGCGGTGGAGACCCAGATCACGGTGAACTTCACGCTGGCCGGAGGCTAGAACAAGTTTGCCAGGGCCGGCCCGCAGTGCTAGCCCCGGTTTTGAGTCAAGCGGTGAGCGCCCGCGTGCATTTTGGTCCCCGGGCGCGTACACTGCAGGCCACCAACCCTGCGCGCGGCCCCTGAATCCAAAACTCGAGCGCACGCTTCGCAGAGTAGGTCCCACGCTTGATCCTTTGTAATCGCTTGCAGAGCAGGTTTATTAGCAGTTCGCGATACCGAGTCACGACATTCCTGAGGAGGAAAAGTCACTCATGTTCGTAGCACACGCAGCCAACGCAGCCCTTACCCACGTCTCCGTGTATGCCTCCTGGATTTTCCAGGAAGGCGGCACTGTAGGCTGGGACCCGATTTCGCTATGGCACCAGATGGGTATCCTGGCGAAATGCGTCGTAATCATCCTGTTCATCATGTCCGGCTGGTCTATCGGCGTGATGATTGACCGCTGGATGGCGTTCAGCGCGGCACGCAAGCAGTCGCGGGCCTTTGCCCCGGCAGTGGCGGGCGCCCTGCGCGAAGGCAAGATTGACGAAGCCATCCGCGTTGCCGAGCGCAACAAGAAGAGCCACTTGGCCAAGGTCGTGACCGCTGGCCTGCAGGAATTCCGCGCTCACTCCGAGTCGGGCGATATCCCGGGCGAGCAGATCGAGGCTTCCAAGCGTGCCCTGGAGCGCGCCGAAGCCATCGTGCACGCCGAACTGAAGCGCGGCCTGGGTGGCTTGGCCACCATCGGTTCCACCGCTCCCTTCGTCGGCCTGTTCGGCACCGTGGTCGGTATTCTGAACGCCTTCAAAGGCATTTCCGAGCAGAAGGCCACAGGTCTGGGCGCTGTCGCCGGCGGTATCGCGGAAGCGCTGGTGACCACGGCCGTCGGTCTGTTCGTCGCCATCCCGGCGGTGATGATGTTCAACTATCTCACCGGCCGTGTGGAAGCTTTCGACGTGGAGATGGATAACTCGTCGAGCGAACTGATTGACTACTTCCTGAAGCGCCGGGGCGTTCGCCGGTAAGCGAGCTTAAGGCGAACGGCCGGGCGCGGGTGCAAGCTGTACCGAGCGCCAGGCGTTTGCCGCGGCAAGCTGAAAGTGAATTCCGCGCGAAGGAGAGTAACCATGGCAATTAGCAAGAGAAACGAAGGCGCCAAGGTCAACTCCAACATCAACGTGACGCCCATGGTGGACGTCATGCTGGTGCTGCTGATCATCTTCATGGTGATCACGCCCATGTTGCAGAAGGGCGTGAGCGTAGACCTGGCCAAGGTCAACAACCCGACTCAGATGCCCGACGCGGACAAGGAAGACGCCTTGCTGGTGGCGGTGATGCGCGACGGCAAGATCTATTTCGGCAACGACATGATTACGCCGGATGCGCTGACGGAGAAGATCAAGGATCGTCTGGCCAATCGCGTAGACAAGCGCGTTTTTATCCGCGCCGACGCCCGCGCCAAATATGGCACGGTGGTTGAGGTGGTGGACAACGTACGCGCGGCAGGCGTGGATGATCTGGGCCTGCTGACCGAGCAGCGCAAGACAACCGGCGCAAACCCGGCCCCGGCGGCGCCCGTCGCACCCACGGGGCAGTAGGAGAAGCGACTATGGGAATGGCAGTTGGAGGTGCAGGTGGCGGTCCTACTGCGGACATGAACGTCACCCCGCTGATTGACGTGCTGCTGGTGCTGCTGATTATCTTCATGGTCATCACACCACTCACGCCCAAGGGACTGGACGCGCTGGTGCCGCAGCCGCCGCCGCCCAACCAGAAGCAGCAGCAGAACCAGCCCGACCGGACTATCGTGGTGCAGGTGATTGACCGCGGTCCAGGTCAGGAGCCGGGGCTGAAGATCAACCAGGAAGATGCGAACTGGAACAATCTTCAGCAGCGGCTCACCGACATCTACAAGACGCGCGCGGAAAAGGTGATGTTCGTGAAAGGCGACAACGGGATTCCTTTCGCCGATGTGGCCAACGTCATTGACATCGCGCACGCCGCCGGCGTGGACAAGGTTGGGCTCATCACCGCCAAGATCGAGGCGGGCAGCTAGTCACCAGGGCAGTTTCCGGCCGGGGGCGACACGTACACCGCCCCTGGGCCGGAGTTCGCGGCATGGCTTCTCGGCTATGCCATGAGCCGGAATTCCGCCCTACAACAGGCATTGGGAGGCCCTTAGCTTTCTCAGCGAGGGGGACTAATAAACGACATGAACAAAAGCGTGCGAGTTCTGATGCTCTCGGCCGCCGCCCTGGCGCTACTCTTCGCCGCGGGTTGCAACAAGCTGAAAGCGCGCGACCAGCTCAACAAAGGCGTTCAGGCCTACAAAAATGCCAAGTACGAAGAGGCCATTAACCGGTTTCAGAATGCGGTGGCCCTGGATCCGTCGCTGCTCAACGCGCGCCTGTACCTGGCCACGGCCTACGCCCAGCAGTACGTTCCCGGCGCGGACACGCCCGACAACAACCGGAACGCGGAGCAGGCGATTGATCAGTACAAGCAGGTGCTGGGCCGCACTCCAACGCGCGAGCAGCAGATCAATAGCGTGAAGGGGATCGCCTACCTATACCTGCAGATGAAGAAGTTCGATCAGGCCAAGGAGTATTACCGCAAAGCCTCGCAGATTGATGCCAACGATCCGGAGTCCTACTACTCGGTCGGCGTAATTGACTGGACCGAGTGCTACCAGCCGCGCATGGAGGAACGCGCCAAGCTGGGGCTGAAGCCGGATGAGACGTTGAAGGACAAGAAAGTCTGCCAGCATCTGAAGGACATTAACGGCGCCAATGTTCAGGACGGCATTGACTCGCTGAACAAGGCGCTGCAGTTGCGCCCCGATTACGACGATGCCATGGCCTACATGAATCTCATGTACCGCGAAAAGGCGGACACGGAGTGCGAGACGCCCGACCAGCAGACGGCTGATTTGAGGACAGCCGACGAGTGGGTGGACAAGACCATGGCTACGAAGAAGGCGAAAGCAGCCAAGGCCGCGCAATCTCCGGGCGGCATCGTGGAGCAGCCGGCCAGCCAGACGCAGTAAGGTTTCCTCCCTCCTCAGGAAAGCGCCCCTTCCGCCCAAGGCGGGAGGGGCGTTTTGCATTTGTAGCGCCGGCCCAGGACCGGAGCAGCGAGAACCCTTCGACTGCGCGCAGGGGAGGCTCGTCCTCGCCGATGCGGGCGAGACGCCCGCACCCACAGCCACCGGCACGGCGGCACTACGGAGGCGGGCTCCGCTCGCCCAGCCCTGGGCCCGGTTTGAAAAGCTCTCGCCAGAATTGAGTTGGAGAGGTTCGTATCGGGGGCATAGCTTCAAGTCAGGCCGGGCAAGTCTGCAGTATGACCGGGCCGTAGCCGCTGTGCTTCCTTAGCGCCTGAAGGCG